>CAZRDD010000415.1:0-4916 GCA_964598675.1 uncultured Parafilimonas sp. | reverse complement strand
TTTTGATGTACACATTGCCATACTTAATGATTTGAGTGAAAAAACGCGCTGATATCAACGTTTCCTCAAAAAACCACAAACCATCCTCTTCAATCCACCCCAGGGCCTCACGATAGGTTCCTCCTCCACCGGTCCTCACCATGGACTATGGACCATGAACCATGGACTACCAAAAAATTATTTCTTAAAATCAAACAAGGTGGCGGTAAACTCGCCGCGTTCGCGCTTTTTAAACAGTATGCCGTAGTTGCCTTTGTAGCGCAATACTTTGGGTACCAGCAGGCCATCGGCGTGGGTAAGCTCCACTTCCATATCCACATCAAAATCGTACACCGCGGCTTTGTAGCTTAGTTTATAGTTGCGGGCAAGCACTTCCATGGTTTTATAATCAAACCAGGTGGTCATTTCATCCACCACAATATCGTTGCGCTTAAAAAAGCCCAGGTCAGGCTTGGGTTTTATGGAAAATACGTAGGCATAGCTGCCGTTGTAGGCAATAAAATCTAACCGGTAGTTGTACAGGGTATGGGCGTTATCGTCGTACAAATCAAGCTTGTTGCCTACAAAAGGGATGCCCGGTATTTTTTTGCCGGGGTTAAAAAACAGCATTTTCAACTGCTCCTTGTGTTTATCAATGCCACTTTTACCGGCGGCGCTAATAACATGGCCCGTAACAATATTGTCTTCGCCACACACCTGGCCTTTGGCAAAAAACAGGCCTGCATACATTTCGCCGGTGGTATAGTTGTAATTGCCTTTGCTGTCAAAAAAATCGCCGGAGGTTTGTTGGTTCAGCACCTCTGTAGTACGGCACCCGTTGGCGCGGTGCTGCTTTGTTTTGCTGTTATAGCTGGCCTTAATGCTGCCATCTTTGGCGGGTATGCGTATGCTGTTGTAGGCGGTGTATTCAACAATATGCAGCGTGCGAAAGGCTTTGTAAAAAGTAGTATCGTTTTTAATGCGCCGCAGTATGGCGGCATAATCCATATTGTTGCGTACAATTACCGGGGGCAGGGTAAACTTCTGGTGGTCAACCGTAACGGTGGTATCCTGCCCCTGGGCATTTAGCCCAACGGTTAGCAACAACAAACAGCAAAAAGTAAGGGTTAACCTCATTTAGCAAAGGTCATTTTATAATCCACTTTAACCTTGCCTTTGCTAATATCGCTCAGTTTACCTTGCAGCAGCTTGCGGCGAAAGGGCTTAATATGGTCAATAAACAGCTTACCTTCAATATGGTCGTACTCGTGCTGAATAACACGGGCTGTAATGCCGTTAAACGTATCGGTATGCTCAACAAAGTTTTCGTCCTGGTAAGTTATGGTTATTTGCTGCGGGCGGTTAACATCTTCCCTTATTTTGGGTATGCTAAGGCAGCCTTCGTTGTAAGGCCATTCCTCGCCCTCAAACTCCTCAATATGCGCATTGATGAATACTTTTTTTATGCCCGGTTCATCGGGGTATTTGCCCTTGTCTTCATCCTCCTGGTTGTCGAATATCAGCGAGCTGTCTACCACAAACAGGCGAATATCCTTATTTACCTGTGGTGCAGCAAGGCCAACACCATTGCTGGCATACATGGTTTCCCACATGTCGGCAATAAGCTTTTGCAGGTTTGCATGCTTGGGGGTAATTTCTTTCGCAACTTTTCGTAAAACGGGTGCACCGTACGTTACAATGGGTAAAATCATATAACTGCTCTTTGCTCTTTGGGCTAAATAAAAGTGCAAATATGCGAACAAATTTGCGGAAAAACATAAAATTGCTGTAAAGGGCAGGTGCTGTGCTGCTTGTGGCTGCCCATATTTGCCCTTACCCTAAAGCCACCGACTTAAAGCTAAGGGGGCGAAAAATACGGCCTTTACAGGGCAAAAAAATGTTTATAAACGTTGAGGATGCCCCGGCACCACCCTGCTGCAGGGGGGTATTTAACCATTGCTATGACCGGCCGCAGCATTTATTGTTTGCATAGCTTCACAAATACAAAAATCTAATTTTCAGCTATTTTATACAGGGATAAATCAAATTCAATCATTTTTTCTCCTGATAACATATATCCCGAAAACCTGTTAATAAAATAAGCAGGCGAATAATAGTAGTTGAACTCAAAATGACCTTCTTTTAATAAAGATCGAAATACCTTTGAAGTACCCTGGTAAGCCCCTGAATTAGTTTTTGACTTTAAGAAACAATACGTACAATTACTCCCTTTTGATATAAAGTCCCTTTGTTCAGAACCATGTAACCTATTAAATGCACCGCAAGAAATATTACTCTTTGTGTTGAATAGTAACGTAACTAACAATTCGTTATTGGACTCCATTAAAGACTTGTCCGTCAATTTTTTTTTAAGAGATTGATTATTAACAAGATATTTTTCCTGGAAGGCTGGAAACGGCATTGAATATTCTATTGTATAAATTTTGTTGTTAAAAATTATAAGCTTCGCTTTTTCCGGCACTGCATTGGAATCTTTATAATTTAGAATGTCTTCAAAAGATCTTGACAATTCAAAATATACCAAACTGTCCTTTTTAAAAAACCGGCTTACATAAATGCGGTAGTTTTTTATACTGTACACAGTTGGCTTATGCGTAAAATCGAAATGATTATCAATTTTTACACGGCCTTTATAGTAGAACACCGTATTTTTCTTAATCACAGACGGGTACTGTGAATACCCGCATACCGAGGTGATTATGCATACTAAAAGCAATACAGTTACTCTCATAAAACTATATTTAAAAGTTTAAGGCACCCCGCTGTCCCCGGCGTTAGGGCAACATTATTAAGGTTTGTATAACAGCACGTAAAGGCTTTGTGTTTTAAAACGCAATTGTAAAGCCAAGTGAAGAGGGTGTAAACCGTATAAACACTTCCTCCCCCCTTATTACAGGTTTTGCAGGTACTCCTGTAGCATAATAGCAGCGGCAATCTGGTCGGTATTGCCCTTTTTCTGGCGGTCTTTCTTTTTCATGCCCATTTGCACCATTGCCTGCGATGCCAGTTTCGAGGTGTAACGCTCATCCACCATTTTAAGGAACCTATATTTTTCCTTCCACATAAACAATCTCGCTTGCTGGCAGTGATGTATTTCTACGATAGTAATAAATCAATAAAATCCAACCTATCAATAAAAAGATTGTAACTGCTTCATCTATGTATTTTTCTCTGTCGCTTACTAAACCTTCACGCACAAGGACTTTAATTTTATTCTCTTTCACATGTGCAGGCTCACCAGAACTTTCAATTAACGCTATTGGCATTTCTACCATTTCTTTCTTGTAATCGCTTATATTATACATCTCAAAACCACCTGCTAACACCAATATTGGCAGGGTTATCAATAATATTTCATAAAATTTTCGCTTCATACAAGTAAATACTATGCTTACACCAGTTACAAAAAACAGCGTACTCGCCCCCTGCCCAACAAACGGAGACAGGGTGCCTGTTTATTTTCAAACTACATAATTAAGCGAAATATGCTATTGACATAATCTAGCATCTTCTAAACCTTTGTTATAAGTTTTGCAGGTACTCCTGCAGCATAATGGCAGCGGCAATCTGGTCGGTATTGCCCTTTTTCTGGCGGTCTTTCTTCTTCATGCCCATTTGCACCATTGCCTGCGATGCCAGTTTCGAGGTGTAACGCTCATCCACCATTTTAAGCGGTATGTTGGGAAAATCTTTTTTCATCTTTTTAACAAAAGCATTCACCAGCGGGGTGGCATGCGTATCGCTGTCGTCCCAGTTTTTGGGTTCGCCTACCAGCACCAGTTCCACCTCCTCCTGCGCAAAATACTTTTTAAGGTAATCAAACAGTACCCTGGTTTCCACCGTGGTTAAAGCCGTAGCTATAATTTTAAAAGGGTCGGTAACGGCCAGCCCCGTGCGTTTACCGCCATAATCAATACAAAGTATTCTTGCCATACGTAATTTGTAAAACACTTATTTAATGTGCTGCCGGTTAGTAACTTGTAAAGCCTTTGTTTACCAGCGGCAGTGCAGGTGGCATCGCCGGTTGTGTCACTCCCTTCAAGGTTCGGTAATGCTGTTCAGCTTAAGCCCGTTGATTTTACAAGAGCTATCACCATTGGCGCTTTACATGCAACCCATAAAGCCATTGCTGCAAATGTAAGCAGGTGCAGCAAGTACAAAGTGCAATGGCATTTACAAAATTTTACGGGCGGCTTAACACTGCCGCAAAAAGCACTCCGGGCAACCCTTACCACTAAGCGTTGGTAACTGGCCGGGATGCCATCTGCATGTGTAAGGCCCCTGCATCTTACCTTGCCCTATTAAACACCAGTATCAGCTTTCCTGCCAAAAATAAATTGCTGGCACAACTACTAAACGCAGCATCAGCCTTGTTAATACTACAACACCTTACCCTGGCAGACAATATTTTACCGGCCAATGTTGCATGTAGGCCTATAAAACGGCTTTGCCCCCACCCCGGCCATTTTGTTAAATTGGCAGGCGCAGCCGCAGCAAACCCCTACCTTTGCCCTGTAAAAGTTGGTTATGAACACATTTAAGCACGTTTTGCGCGTACTGCGCAACATATTTTGGCCCAAAAAAAGCTGCTGCAAATAAAGCTGGCAGACTTTTATAAAATTATTGCCCCTAAAATAACAAGTTTACACGTATACACTTATATTTGCAGCCCGTTAAAAAGCGGGATGTATTTGCAGGGTACTTTTAAGCACTGTTGATACACTACCAGCCCAGATGGCGGAATTGGTAGACGCGCCAGACTCAAAATCTGGTTTTCGCAAGGAAGTGCAGGTTCGATTCCTGTTCTGGGCACGCCTCAAAAAATGCTTTGTAAATCAATTATTTACAAAGCATTTTTTATTTATACACCGTTTAGGTATTGTTTTTTAGGAAAAATTGACAACCAAATGGCGGAT
>CAZRDD010000414.1:0-4936 GCA_964598675.1 uncultured Parafilimonas sp. | reverse complement strand
GGACTTTCACAGCCTTAGTTCGCTTATAAAGCTGGTAATGCTTACCGGTATATTATCTATGTTCTTTTTTAAGTACTATTCCTAAATTAAATAAAGCAAGCTATTTTTTTACGCTATGCAAAAAATTATACTCGCCTCACAATCGCCACGCAGAAAGCAGTTGCTGGAGTGGGCTGAAGTGCCCTTTGATGTATTGGTAAAAAACACCGATGAAAGTTACCCTGCTGGTATGCCTGTTGAAGAAGTGCCTGTATTTATAGCCCGCAATAAAGCATTGGCAATAAAGCAACTAATAACGGAACAACAACAAAACACACCCATTATACTTGCGGCTGATACTGTTGTGGTGCTTAACGAAACCATTATTGGAAAACCGGCCGACAGGGATGATGCTATTAATATTCTTTTATCACTGTCTGGCAAAACACACAGGGTAATAACCGGTGTGGTAATATTAAGCCCCGCAGGCGAAACTGCGTTTGCCGATATTACTGAAGTTACTTTTTACCCGCTAACAGAGGAGCAGGTGGTTTTTTATATTGATAAATACCAACCTTACGATAAAGCAGGTGCCTATGCCATACAGGAGTGGATTGGCGTTACGGGCATAAAAGCCATTAACGGCGATTTTTACAATGTTATGGGGCTGCCGGTAAGCAAGGTTGTACAGGCACTGCAGGCTTTGGAACAATAGCAGAGTTTTAATAATCCAACCCTCTATTTTTCAATCAGATACCGTTAGGGCTACGTCGGTTGGGCTATTTTTTAAAGCGACTTGGAATGTTACTAATTTTTTACGTTCAGGTAAAAAATAACAACGCTAAAACCCCGTTTCTCTCTATTTTTACAGCATGGCTCAGGAACTTAAAATGGGGGATGCCCTTAAGCAATTTCTTACAAAAAGTAATTTAAAAAACGGTATACGTAAGGTTCAGATTGAAAGCGTTTGGGAAGATATTATGGGCAAAACAATTGCCCGTTACACTGATAAGATACAGATTATTCAAAACACCTTGTTTATTTATACTTCGGTTGCCCCCCTTAAACAGGAACTGCAGTTTCAGAAATCAAAGATTATTGAAAGGGTGAACGAAGCCATGCAGGAAAAAGTGATACAGGAAGTGGTGATACAATAGCCGTTGTTAAACAATTAACGGCTTTTTTTAGAGGTTAACCCAATGGTTAGCCATGCTTTTTATAAAAGTTTAAAAGCAGTCTTTTGTTGTACGGTTACAGGCTAACCTGTAACTCAGGGTTAAAAATACCTGCCTTGCGCACAATCTTTTTAATAATGTTGTCAAGGTCGTTGCTGCTTTCCTTTAGTAAATCAATCATTGTTGATACTTCAGAAAAATCTCCGGCGGCTGAATAGTATTGTATAAGGTCAATAAGCCCAAGAATATTAGCCAGCGGTCTGCGTACGGTATGCGATTGCAGCCTGGCTATTTGCCTGAACCTGTTGTGCTGGTGTACCAGTTTTTTGTGGGCGTTTTTATGGTCGGTAATATCAACAGACCAGCCTGCAACAACAAGGCCATGGTCGGCGGTTTGCAGGGGAAATTTATACACAATAAAATCTCTTAAACGGCCAAGCCTGTCAATAGAAGTTTCCTCCATTTCAATTAAGCCACCATGTTGCAGCACTTTTTCATCGTTGTGCTTATACTGGTCGGCAAACTCCTTGGGAAATACCTCCCATAAACTTTTGCCAATAACGCTATTACTAAGGCCAGAAACCTCCCTGTACTTTTTGTTTACAATTACCAGCTTGCCCTGGGTGCAGGTTGCCCACATTAATGCTGGGCTATTATCCATAAACGAGGAGAAATTAGACTCTTCAAGGGCTATAGGCTTTTCAACATTTGCAAATTGGGTAATGCTGCCTGTACACAGTATTAAGGTTTTGCTTTCGTTGTAATAACAAAGCTCCCAACATAATGTGTTATTGTTTACTTCCGTGTTAAATTCTGCCTGTTGTTGCTGGTTTAACAAACCAACACATTCTGTAAATTGGGTAGCGTTATACACACCAAAAACATCCTTAATATACGTAGCCTTTTTAGCCCCGTTGGGTAAGCAAATACTTTTAAAAAAATCGTTGTTCGTAAGTATTTTACCTTTAACAGTACATATAAAAGCTGGGAACTTGCCAGACTTTTGCAAATAAACCGGAAGTACAGCCACAGTACCTGTTGCCCTAATTGCTTTTGCCAATAATTATATTTTTCTGCTAATCAATAATTTAAACAAGGATACTCTTCGTATTTCATAAAATCAACACAAAATTACCGCACCTAATGCAGGCAAATGTACTTTTAATTTGTAACAAACACTTGCTTCGTCAACCAGTTCGCTGCTTATAATTGGGTTAAAAACATCCCCTGTTCCCCAAAATTCTACAGCGTTACTGTTAAAAACTTCTTTCCAATCCCCCTTGCCATGTACCCAAATTTCCCAGTCTTTACGTACAACAGGTGTCATGTTAAGTATTACCAGTACATTATCATCTGGGTTGTTGCCTTTACGCATATAGGTAATTACCGTTTCGTTGCGGTGGTTAAGGTCTATCCATTCAAACCCATCGTTGGTAAACTGTTTTTGGTACAAAGCAGGCAGGCTGCGGTAAAGCTTGTTAAGGGTGGCAACGCAATACTTCATACCGCCGTGGCTAACATACTGCAACAGGTTCCAGGGCAGTTCGCTTTTATAGTTCCATTCGGTGGTTGCACCAAACTCATTGCCCATAAAAAGCATCTTGGCACCGGGGTGGGTGTACATATAAGTATACAGCAGGCGCAGGTTAGCAAACTTTTGCCACTCATCGCCTGGCATTTTATACAGCATAGGGCTTTTGCCATGTACTACTTCATCGTGGCTTAGGGGAAGCATAAAATTTTCATCATAAAAATACATCATGCTAAAAGTGAACTTGTTCTGGTAAAACTTCCTGAACACGGGGTCCAGTTTGTAATAATCCAGGGTATCGTGCATCCAGCCCATCATCCACTTCATACCAAAGCCCAGGCCTCCTTCAAAAGTTGGCTTACTTATTTTGGGCCAGTCTGTAGCTTCTTCTGCAATAGTTTGTATATCAGGAAAATCGCGGTAAAGCGTTTCGTTAAGGTCTTTAATAAAGGCAATTGCTTCAAGGTTGCCATTGCCGCCAAATACATTTGGCTCCCACTGGCCCTCGTTACGGCTGTAGTCAAGCTTCAGCATAGAGCTTACAGCATCAACCCGTATGCCATCGGCATGAAACCGGTGGCACCAAAACCTTGCGCTGCTTATTAAAAAGCTTTTTACCTCGCCACGGGCATAGTTAAAAATATAACTGTTCCAATCAGGGTGGTAGCCCTTGCGCATATCGGCGTATTCGTACGTGTGGGTGCCATCAAACATAAACAACCCATGTGCATCGTACGGAAAGTGGGAGGGAACCCAGTCCAAAATAACGCCAATACCCGCATTATGCAGGGCGTCAACCATAGCAGCAAAATCCTGCGGGCTGCCAAAGCGGGAGGTTGGTGCAAAAAAACCTGTACCCTGGTAACCCCAGCTACCATCAAAAGGGTGTTCCATTACGGGCATTAACTCTACGTGGGTAAAACCCATCTCCTTAACATAAGGCACCAGCCTTTCGGTTATTTGTGCATAGGTATTGTAGGTTTCCTCATCATGTTTATCAGGGCGCATCCAGCTTGCCAAATGCACTTCATATACGCTCCAGGGTGCTTTAAGGCTGTTGTGGGCATGCCTTTTCTCCATCCATTCATCATCTGTCCACTCATAAAAAGTACCCCAGGTAATGGAAGCCGTAAGCGGCCTTTTTTCCCAAAGGTGGGCAAAGGGGTCGCCTTTATCAAGCCGTATGCCCTGAAAGCCGTGTATGTGATATTTGTACGCCTCACCGGCAAGTACGCCCGGTATAAACCCTTCCCAAATGCCCGAATGGTCAAGCCTTACAAACAGCTTATGGCTGTCGTTGTTCCAGTTATTAAAATTACCCTTTACACTAACCTGTGTGGCATTGGGTGCCCAAACGGCAAAATAAGTACCGGCAGTACCCAGTACAGTAAATTGTTTGTTGCCGAATATTTGGTACAGGCTGTAATGAGTACCAGCCTGAAAGTTGCGAATATCATCTTCCGTAAAAATTGAGTAGTTCCAAACCGGTTTGGTACTGTCTACAAAATGAATATCCTCGTATTTTGTATGCATAAAATAAGTTTTTGGCAAGCAGATAGCGAAAATTACGCCTTTTAAATACAATAATAACCATTAACAACCATTAACGTAATATTATATATTATTAACTGGCAGCATACAATAAATATTGCAATTTCACATTATATGTTTACCAAATCAACCTTAAAACACAACATGAAAAAACTGCTGCTGCTAACTGTTTCTGTTTTGTTTTATGGCCTCTGTTCAGCTCAAATGTCTTCTTTAAAGGGTACTGTAACAGATACCATTAACAAACAAAAACTCCCCAACACCGTCATCTCATTGTTACGGTCAAAAGATTCAACCCTGGTTACATTTACAAGAGCCAATGCAAAGGGTGCCTTTGAACTAAAAAACCTTAAGGGGGGCGATTACCTGCTTATGGTTACCTACCCGCAATATGCGGATTATGTTGAAGCCTTAACGGTAAAGGATTCTGCCGATGTTACCATTGGCGATATTACCCTGTTACTAAAAGCCAACCTGCTGAAGGAGGTAATAGTTAAACAGCAATTAGGCGCCATAAGGATGAAGGGCGATACCACCGAGATGGTTGCCGACAGCTTTAAGGTGCAGCCCAATGCCACCGTAGAAGACCTGCTTAAAAAAATGCCGGGTATACAGGTGGATAAAAATGGTAAAATAACAGCACAGGGGGAAACCGTTAAAAAAGTGCTGGTTGACGGGGAAGAATTTTTTGGTGATGACC
>CAZRDD010000413.1:0-4939 GCA_964598675.1 uncultured Parafilimonas sp. | reverse complement strand
ATTCCGGGTTTAATGAGGTATCGAATGAATCAAAAAAACGGCCGGTCCAGCCAGTCCATTTAAGGGCAAAAAGTTTTTCAAAACGGGCACGTATATCATCGGATGTGGGGGAGCCAATACAATTAAACTCGGTTAATACCAGTTTGTGCTTCGCTTTCATATCCGTTAGCAGGCTAATATCCTGCATGCTCATACCTCCATATATAATGCCGGAACGTTCAGCCACATTTCGGCGCGCATACCACTCGTTCCTGTAAATACCATAGGCATCGGTAAGGTAAACAAGGTCTGCATCATTGCTCAACTGGTCAAGTTGTGCATCAGAAAAACGCTCAAGCCCTTTTATACGAAACTTTTCATCCTGCTTGGGGAAAAAGCCAAAATAATCGCCGCTTACATCGTACAGCTTAGTTTTATTTTTTGTGTAACGGTTGTAATTAAGCACCCATGCAAGGGAGGCATGTTCCTGCCCGGCCGATGTTAACACTGTTTTATCAATAATAGCAGCCACCAGCTTTTTCTTAGGCGTTAACAGCCATGCCAGGTACATCCACAGCGGCAGCAGCAGTATGGTGAAAAGGATAATCCGTATAAAAATCTGTTTTCTTGTCATAATTTTTTAAAACCGGCGTACATACCCCACCCCTACCTGTACCTGGTTGCCTTTTACCCCGGTTTGCAGTTCCTGGTTAATGATAGAGGCATTAAATGTTATTACGTTAAACGAACCAATAGTATGTTTAAAATCAAGCGCCGCTTTGTAGGTTTTAAGATTAGTTTTTATCAACTGGCTGATGGCCCTGTCGTCAGGCGAAACACCCGTACCAACGGTTAATCCTAAAAAATCATCAGCACCGCCAAAATAATAACGGGCAGATGCGTTGTACGATTGAGAAGTTCCCGTACCGCCCGGCGTTACATACGTGCGCAGCCCAAACAACCAGCTTTTATAATATTTGCCTAAGTAGGCAGTAAAAATGTTGGTACTGCTGGTAAAGTAAAGATACCGCCACCCCAACTCCCCTTCAAAACTTACAGGCAGGTTGGCGTACAACGAAAAACCACCACGCCATTGGGGGAATACGCCCACATTATTTGAATAACCCGCACTTACATAGGAATAGAATGTTTTGGAAATATGGGGGTACGCTTCCAGCTCGTACTGTATGCCATTTTCTTTAAAACGATTGGCGTAGTTAATACGGCCGGTTACTGAACCCAATTTTGTTTGCCGCGTATAATCCATACTAACCAAATGCCAGGGGTCGGTTGATGGAAATTTTTGATCAAAATTTACGTAGTCGTAACTAATACTAACTTTATTTACAGCCACATTATCTTTAATCCGGTTGGCCAAAGCCAGTGCCTCCGTATTGCCCTTGTCTTTTTTAAGAAGAATAGTAACAGCAGAATCGGCCCTTTTATACAGCCCCATCGCATTTAATACTTTTGCTTTACGCAGCAGCAGGTCGTTTGAGGCGGGGTGATACACCAAACCACTGTCAACCACCATTAATGCTTGCTGATAATTTTCGCTCCAGTACTCAACATCGCTGTATGCCAGGGAGGCATCTTCGTAGGCGGGCTGTTTTAAAAGCACTGTTTTAAAACAACTGCGGGCACTGTCGTATTGCTTGCTCCAGGCATAAAGCCTCCCTAAAAAAATTCTTATATCGGCATAATCCGGGCTTTGGGTAAGTGCTTTTGCACAAAGGGCTTTGGCTTTGCTATAATCATTATCATTAAACGCTGCCAGCCTCGCTGCTTTAAACAACCCATCGGATGTTAAAGTGTCCTCCTGCTGGGCACTTGCCTTAAAGCCAAAGCAGCCAAGCAGTAACGAGGTAATAATAAATATTAATGTGGTATTGGATTTGTTTGCCTGCATAATAAACTACTGTACACTAAGGTATTAAGATAATATGAATTTTATACTAACAATGTTGCGCATCTATAAATAAACAATTTTGCCGCTGCTAATAAATAACAGGGTTTTTGGTGGCAAGGTTTACCTGCTGGCTTTTTGTATGGTTATAGTAGGCTTTTCGCAAAAGCACACTCTCGGGGCAAGCAGTGTTCCAATGGTGTATTACCAGTGGCTTAGGCCAAACATGTATTGAATCAACCAGTTTATTAAGCTCTTGCTCTGTTGTATTAATGTGGATTGCAGCCTGTTTAAAAACGATAGCATTTTGCTTAAGTGCAAGCATCTCTTTAGTAACCCAGGGCTTAGCATCAGTGGCAGTTGAGTCCATTATATTTACCACCGTTTTTACATGCCCGGCCAGGAAGAAAGATAAAAATTCCTCGTCAGTAGGGTATGGCGTAACATAAACACCGGTATCAATCCTGTATAGCTCACCCCGCTCAAATGCACCGGCCCCTTCAAAGGTGCGCTGGCTCTCTTCAGTGGCACCATTTATATTGCCGGACAGGCGTACAATCAGGTTTTTAACCACATTAACTCTGTCTTTGCCCAGGTAACAATGTATGTAATATTTGCCTTTGCCATTTTTAACAATATCTGCTATGGTTTTAAGTGATGCTTCATTATCACCAATCCAGGGCAGCATAGGTGCCTTTATTAAATTAATGTGCGCTTTTGTGGCAGCGCCTTCCTCCTCTTTAATCAGCCTCGGTTCAAAGGGTACCACTGCCGGGTGCAGCAGCGATATAATGTCAGTATACCCTGCTTTTTTAAGCTCCGCTATTTTGGCTTCATCAGGGTAAGGCCCCAGCGTAAATTTTTCAGAAACACTCGTATTGTTTTCGCCTTTGTTAATAATATCAGGGTGCAAAAACAGCCAGAGTGCTACAGCCGCCGCCAGCGCCGGTATGCCTAAAGAAGCCGTACGCCACAACCTGCTGCTGGTTAACAACTGCCATTGAAAAATTTGCAGGCTTAACCTGAAGGAAGCTATTACCAGCAATACAATAAACGCCACCACCCCAGCAGGCTCAAAATAACCGGGCAGATTATTATCCCTTACATAATTAACCCATATACGTACCGGCCACAAAAGAACAACAGTACCCATTGCAAACCCGATAAAGAGCCAGCAAAAGGCGAGAAAGGCATAGCCTGAAAACTCAGCGGGGTAAAGCTCCTTAAAGGGCCATTTCATAGATAATGAATTATATTTTTAAAATTAAGGATTAAGCATTTATTGGTAAGCGATAATTTTCCTACAAACGAAAACAGTTACTTTACTGGCTATTAACGGGTTATGTATTTTATCTGCTTCTGGTTGTTACATGAATAAACATATTTGATATTTTTCCTGTTAATTTAGTGTCCCCAAATAAAACTGTAAACAGGTTATACCATGGCAGGCATATTAGAACTGGTTGGCAATACGCCCCTTGTAGCATTAAAAAGTATTACAAAAAACAAAAACGTTACCATTTACGCCAAGATGGAAGGCAACAACCCCGGAGGAAGCGTTAAAGACCGTGCTGCCTATGGCATGATAAAAGGCGCATACGACCGTGGCGAGTTAACGCCTGGCATTAAGCTGATTGAGGCTACCAGCGGCAACACAGGTATTGCACTGGCAATGATTGCCAGCTTATTTGGTGTGGAAATTGAACTGGTAATGCCGGAAGATGCCACCCGCGAAAGGGTTTTAACCATGCAGGCTTTTGGGGCTAAAGTGGTGCTTACCCCAAAACAACTTTCTATGGAAGGAGCCATAGATTACGCAGCCGCAAGGGTTGCGGAGGGTGGCTATTTAATGCTTAACCAGTTTGCTAACCCCGACAATTACATGATGCACTATAAAACCACCGGCCCCGAAATATGGAAAGATACCAATGGTAAGGTTACCCACTTTGTTTCTGCAATGGGCACTACCGGCACCATCATGGGTACTTCTATGTACCTGAAAGAGCAAAACCCAGGGGTGCAAATTGTGGGCTGCCAGCCCACAGATGGGTCGCACATACCGGGCATACGCAAATGGCCCGAAGCATACCTGCCAAAAATTTTTGACCGCAGCAGGATTGACCGTATTATTGAAGTTGACGAACTGGACGCCCGCTATATGGCCAAACGCCTGGCCCGAGAAGAAGCCGTTTTTAGCGGCATGAGCAGTGGCGGGGCTGTGCATGCTGCCGTTGAACTTGCCAAAGAACTTGATGAAGGCATAATCGTGTGCATTATTTGCGACAGGGGCGACCGCTACTTATCTTCTGATTTATTTGATTAATGAGCGGCAATGCCATAAGTTTAATTGAAACAAATTCTTCCGTTTTCTAACAAGCGTATTTATATTTTTTGCTTTTATACGCCCGCAGAAATTAACAGTATGTGTTAAATATGAGCCTTGATTTAAAGATAACCCCGGCCACAAACAATGACCTTGCACAAATAGCAGCCCTTGTAAACAGTGCTTACCGTGGAGAAAGCTCCAAAAAAGGATGGACCACCGAAGCCGACCTGCTCGATGGGCAACGTACAGACGCAAATGAACTGGCAAAGCAATTGCAAGCGGATGGCAACACTATACTAAAATATACCAATGACGATGGTAACATTGCTGGTTGTGTTTACCTGCACAAAAAAGGCCATGCCATGTATTTAGGCATGCTTACGGTAAACCCTGTGCTGCAGGCTACCGGCATAGGTAAGCAATTAATGGCCGCCGCTGAACAGTTTGCAGCAAAGCAGGGATGTACCAAGGTTGAAATGACCGTAATATCCGCACGGCATGAGCTTATTGCCTGGTATAACAAACGGGGTTATACTTTTACAGGAGAAACGAGGCCTTTTCCGGTGGATACGAAATTTGGCGTAGCCAAACAACCACTTGAGTTTATTGTGATGGAAAAACAACTTTAACTACAGGTACTATAACCTGGCACCTTGACACAACCTAAAATACAGGCAATGCTATACGCCTGTTTTCCTTTTAAATACCCTGTTAGCCAATAGACAATT
>CAZRDD010000412.1:0-4953 GCA_964598675.1 uncultured Parafilimonas sp. | reverse complement strand
TGGTGTATCAAAAGGTATATACCTCATCGCTGGAGGCTGATTTTTCAAAAATAGCTACCCCCGGTGGTATATTCATTTCCTGCATAGTGGGCTGCCTTATTGCCTCAACAGGCTACTGGCTGCTTGATAAATGGCTTAAAGGCAAGGCGGATATTGTATTTAACCTTGTTTTTACCATTTTAAGTTTTGCCACCATACTTGGCCCCTTTGCAGCAAAGCTGCCGTTTAGTACAGAGTCGCCCGAGCTTTTTCCCGGCCTTACAGTACCCATGCACTTTTTTCCGGTGCTTGGCTGGTTAACATTAAAGCCCATTTTTATTAAAAAATAGATAGTAAAAATGCCTGCCTGCCATGTTTGCGGGCTGGCGCGTGTTTTAATCCCCCCCCATTTTTTCTATGGTTTAAATCCTGTAAGGTTTTCAAAGCCTTACAGGATTTTGCTTTACAGCCATCAGCGGCAAAAAGCAATAGAATGGCAGAAACCCTATAAGGTTTTCGCAACCTTGCAGCATTATGTTTAACGCCCTCGTCGTTCTGCTGCCAGCTTTAAGAGTAATTGATAACCATTAAGCTTTTTAAGGTATATTCGTTACCCGTACATGAAGCCAGTAATGTTTGCCATAGCATTTATACTATCTGTTGCTGCAGCAGCGCAACCGGCATCGCTTTCTTTTTCCATCAATAAGCCCTCTGTATTTTTCGATAAATCTTCTGTGCTGCAAAAGGCAGGCGTAAAATGGGTAAACTGCATTTTTAAGGACAGCAGGCATTTTATGTGGTTTGGTACCGATAACGGCCTTTTTAGGTTTGATGGTACCAACACGGTTTATATAAACCACATAGTGGATAATGCCGAAAGCCTGCCCGGCAACAGCATTGTGTCAATAGCGGAGGACCACCAGGGCTTTATTTGGGTAGGTACCAGCGTGGGGGCCGCTCGTATAAATGCCAGCACGTTTAAGTGCTCACCTGTACTAAACACCGATGGCGCTTTTTTAGGGTACAAGCTTAAGTTTTTTATTGAAGCCAATAATAACATTTGGGCTGCCTCCGATGCTGGCCTGTATAAGTACAATGCCCAAAAAGGCGGCTTACAGTTGGTGTGGCAGGCACCGCCCAACCAGCCAGCCTACCGCTATGCCCTGCTGGAGGTAACTTCTTTTAACAGTAACGTATTGGTGGCAGGCACGGCTGATGGGGTGGTGTTTATAAATAAGCACGATTTTACCAGTACACGGGTGCCTGTGTTTAAGCAAGGCCCGGAAACCACCGTACAAAAGGTGTATGTAGATGATTTGCATGAGTTGTGGATTGGTACCTGGGGCGAAGGGCTTATGCATTTTAACAGCAACACCCAAAGTTTTACTGGTTTAAAATGGGAGGCGGACGCCATTAACAATGTTGATAATGTAGTTAGTGCTATTATAAAAGTAAACACGGGTAAACAGGCATTTATATATGTTGGCACGGGCGGCGGCTTGCTTAAAATACCCCTTGCGGAAGATGGTATTACACCAGTTACCAGTGCACTTACCGCATTTGTAAATGCACCTGGTGATGAGGCAACCGTTATGCCGGGGGCTATCAGCTGTTTTCTTAAAGATGAAGACGATGTTTTGTGGACGGGCAGCACTGGCGATATTGGTGTTGCCAGGATAGCTGTTAACGCCCCTTTATTTAACACATTGCCCATACCGCACAGGGGCTTTATTTTTTATATGGATACCTTGCTGGTAGCAGGCAGGCATTACACTGCCGTATGCAACTGGCACGAAAGAACAGGCCTGCGCTTTTTAAACGATAGTTTGCACCAGGTAAAAATGTATAATGCGCTGCCTTTAAACGCAGGCCCCGATGCGGTAGACATAGCCTCTGTTTCTGCTGATAAAAACAACAACGTTTGGGTGGCCTCCTGGCGGGGCATTACCATACTGGATAAAAATTTAAATATTCTAAAAACCATTGACCATAACACCAAAGGGCCGGATACACTTACCCGCGAAAAGATAAATTTTGCAATGGTAAACGGGGATAGTGTTTGGATAGCATCTTACAAAAACGGTATTGACCTGTTTAACATACGTTTTAAACGGCTGAAACATTATGCCCTGGGCGAAAACAATGGCCTGCTGGAAAATTTAATATGGAAATTTTATAAAGACAGGGAGGGGCGCACCTGGCTGCTGGGCAATGCGTTTTTATACTTGTATAACCCCGTTGCTGATAAGTTTGAACCGTTCTTTTTTTCGGCGGATAAATTGCAGTATCAACCCCTTGGCATGGCGGAAAGAAAGGATGGCAGTTTACTGGTGGCATCGCAAAACGGCCTTATTCATTTTAATGCAGTTACCCGCAAATATGTTTATATAACCTCGCCCCTGCTTGATAAAGATGTTGCTGCAAATGCAGTAGTAACCGATGAGCAGGATAATATTTGGTATATAACAGATGGGCACCTGGCACACTACGATTTTAAAAACAAGGCTTTTACACTGTATGGCAAGGAAGATGGCCTTGATATTGGCGATGGCTTGTACCGGCTGCAATACCTTGGCAACGGTAAATTGCTGATAGGCCAGGAGAACAAACTGGTGGTTTTTACAGCACCGGTACAAAAAAAGCAGGCTGCGGTACCATACCTGCAGCTTACGGCCTTGTATGTAAACGACAGCCTTATAACCGATGCTTCCCTTTACAAAGGGTTGCATTTAAAGTATAATCAAAACAGGATAAGTATTGAGTTTGCCTGCATCAACTACATTAAACCGGAGCAAAACGTGTTTGCTTACCGGTTGCAAAATGCCGATACCGGCTGGACGTTTACCTCAAAACCAAATATTACCTATGCCAGTTTATCGCCCGGCCGTTACGTGTTTCAAATTAAAGCAGCCAACTATGCCCATACCTGGAGCCCCGTTACCGGCGTAGCCATAACTATAACACCTCCATTTTGGCAGTCGTGGTGGTTTACCGTAATTGTTTTTGTAGTGGCAGCGGCTGCCGGGTATTTGTTTTTTAAGTGGCGGGTGGGCAACATTCGTAAAGCAGAAGTTGCAAAGGCGGGTATTGTTAAACAAATAAGCCAGCTTGAAATGAAGGCGCTAAGGGCGCAGATGAACCCGCATTTTGTTTTTAATTCGCTAAGCTCCATACAGGAGAGTATTGTAACCGGCAAAACCGCAGCGGCCTCAAAATATTTATCAAAGTTTTCGAGGCTGATACGCCTGGTACTTGAAAACTCCGGCAGGCAGTTTATCTCTCTTAAAGCAGAAACGGAATCATTAATTTTATACCTTGAGCTTGAATCGTTCAGGTTTGAGAATTTTACTTACAGTTTTGCGGTTGACCCTCTTATTGATGAAGAGGAGGTGATGGTACCCTCTATGATTATTCAGCCGTTTATTGAGAATGCTTTGCGGCATGGCTTTGCCCGCAAAACGGGGGATAAGCAGCTTAAAATTGATATACATTGGGAGCAGGGGCTACTGGTGGCCATTGTAGAAGACAATGGTACAGGCAGGCAGGCGGCTGAGGCCGTGAAGCCTTTGGAAAGAAAAGATCATCACTCCATGGGGGTGCAGATAACCGAGGAAAGGCTGCGGCTTATTGGTGCTGCCAGTAAAGATACGCGCAGCATTTTTATAACCGACCTTTACCACCCGGATGGTACACCAGCAGGTACACATGTTAAAATAATTTTACCTTTTGAAAAATAGCGCATGATTAAAGCGGTTATTATAGATGATGAAAACAAATGTATATCGCTGCTAAAGCACCTGCTGGCAAATAACTGCCCGCAGGTACAGGTTGTTGGCGAAGCCAATGGCGCCGCTACTGGTATTGAATTAATAAACCAGCTTAAGCCAAACCTTGTTTTTTTAGATATTGAAATGCCCGGTAAAACTGGCTTTGAACTGCTAAACAGTTTGCCTGCTATTGAATTTCATGTAATATTTACCACAGCCTACAACCATTATGCTATTAAAGCCATACGGTTTAGTGCACTGGATTACCTGTTAAAGCCGGTAGACATTGATGAGCTTAAAGCGGCGCTTGCGCGTATTGATAAAGCAGAGGTTAAAAAAAATAAACATGAAAGCATTAGCCTGCTGGTTAACAATACAAGGGCTGCCAACCATAACTTTTCGCGCATAACACTCTCCACGCAGGATGGGCTGGTAATACTGCAGGTAAACGAAATATTGTACTGCGAGGCATCTGGCAGTTACACGTTTTTCTATTTAAAAAATGGCGAAAAACTAACCATTTCCAAAACCTTAAAGGAGTATGAAGACCTGCTGAAAGATAACCAGTTTTTTCGCGTGCATAATTCGTACCTTATTAACTTGAACGAAGTTAAAAAATACATTAAGGGCGATGGTGGCACAGTAGTTATGAGCAATGGTGATGAAGTATTTGTATCAAAAAGAAGAAAGGAAGAGTTTTTAGAAGCGCTTAACCGGTAGCCGCTGCGTAATATTAGCAGGCACTCTGCATCCTCTGCAAGTGTTCCACCATTTTACACCTAATAATTTACTCAAACAAAATATCGCCATCCGTTAGCCGTAACCAGTATTTGGTACCATAAAAGTTACCACCTGTTAGTCTGTATACAGCTTGCAATAAGCAGTGCTTTATTTTGTGTACTTGAACCCAAATAATTACACCGGCACATGCTAAAGATTGGTATTTATATTAACCAATCAAAAACGGGGCTGATTATTGAAACAGCCTACCCGCTTCAGTTTGAGCTGCGCAACAGCGCCGATAAGTTAATTGTAACGGGTAATAAACTGTTACAGCCACTGGTAACTATTAATATTAAAAGGCTTGCAAGTGGCACGTATACTTTAAAAATTTACATTGAAGGCCAAACGGTTTTTAAAACAATTGAACTGTAAATGCCATTTGCAAGTTAAATACAGCCAGCTAAATGCGGCCTTATGCCAATTA
>CAZRDD010000411.1:0-4967 GCA_964598675.1 uncultured Parafilimonas sp. | reverse complement strand
TTCCATTGAAACCAAAACCCCTGTACACCCCAACAACCCGCACTATGTTACCATACATGTGGAAGATGCAGGCACGGAAGGTATTGGCCTTACCAACAGTGGGTTTGATGGCATTGCCATTAAAAAAGGCGAAACATATCATTTTTCAGCATTTATACAGCAGTTATCTGCCCAGCCCATCCCTTTCCAGGTAAAAATAATGGGCAAAAATGGCGATACCCTGGCTTTAGCAAATTTCACCACCGATGCCACCAGCTGGAAGAAATACACGGCCACTTTAACCGCCACCGAAACCGACGACAGCTGCAGCGTGGCTGTTATTGCCAAAAGCATCAGCACGTTTAATATGGATGTGGTATCTCTTTTTCCTGAAAACACGTTTAAAAACGAGGCCAACGGCCTGCGGGCCAGCCTTGCCCAAACCATTGCCGATATTCACCCAAAGTTTATGCGTTTTCCCGGCGGGTGCCTGGTACATGGCGATGGACTGGGCAATATGTACCGCTGGAAAAACACCATAGGCCCTGTTGAAGAAAGGGTTGAACAAAAAAACATCTGGAACTATCACCAAACTGCCGGACTGGGTTTTTACGAATACTTCAGGTTTTGCGAGGATATTGGGGCCAAACCGCTGCCCATTGTAGCGGCGGGTGTTAGCTGCCAAAACTCCGGCGGCACCTGGCGCAGCGGCAGCAACGGGCAAAAAGCCCTGCCGATGGATGATATACAGCAATATATACAAGATGTGCTTGACCTGGTGGAATACGCCAACGGCCCCGTAACCAGCACCTGGGGCGCTAAAAGGGCGGCAGCAGGCCATCCGCAGCCTTTTGGGCTGCAATACATTGGCATTGGCAACGAGGATAAGCAAACGGACGATTTTCGCGAGCGGTTTGAGCTGATTTACAAGGCAGTACACAGCCAGCACCCGGAAATTACCGTTGTTGGTACGGCGGGCCCTTTTCCTGATGGGGAGGATTACGAACTGGGCTGGAAGTTTGCCAACAAACTACAGGTACAGGTTATTGATGAACATTATTACCAAAAGCCCGAATGGTTTTTGGGCAACGGGGTACGGTACGATGGTTACGACCGCACCAAAAGCAAGGTGTACGTGGGCGAATATGCCAGTTGGGGCAATACGCTGTTTAATGCACTGGCAGAGGCAGCGTATATGACATCGCTGGAGCGCAATGGCGATGTAGTGCAAATGGCCTCGTATGCGCCGCTGCTGGCCAATACAGCCCACACATCGTGGAACCCCAACCTAATTTATTTTACCAATACCCGCGTGCTGCCCACCATAAATTATTACGTGCAACAACTTTTTGCCACCAACATGGGCAATTATTATGTACCCAACATTGTAACGTTTAATAAAAAAGATACGCTGCTGGCGGCATCGTGCGTGGCCGATACAAAAACCGGGGAGGTGATAGTAAAAATAGTAAACGCCAGCGCTGTGCAAAGCACCGCCACCATTAACCTTAAAGGCTTTGGGGCGCTTAACACAAGCGCTTCGGCCACAGTGCTTACAGGCAACCCAACCGATAAGGCTACGTTTGATAATGCTGATGTGGTTGTACCTGTAACCTCAACGCTCACCATCAGCAAAAACTTTGCGTATACCGCCAAACCATACTCATTAACCGTATTAAGAATAAAAAGGCAATAACATTGGCGGTACAGTTGTGTTTACCCTTTGCAGCCGCAAAGGCAATACAACTGTGCCGTAACACGCCCATTGTAATAAAGCACAACAATTACCGGCTACCTGTTACCACCACCGCTTTTTACACATAGTTTAGCCCTGTTGCCCGTGCTTTGGTGTTTAAAAAGTATAGATATTAAGGCGATTAATACAAAAAGCAGATGCTGTGGCTGGGTAAATTTGGCTTGCATTATAAACGCTACAGTAATGAAAGCCAATACAAACCGCAGAAAATTTATTAAGCTGGCCGCCATGTCGGGCGCTGGCATTGGGCTTAGCACAAGCTTTACCAAAACATTTGCAGGCACAACAACAATGGCAGGCGCGGGCACCCAGGCGGGTGCAGCAGCCGGTACAGCAGCAGCGCGTTTTATACCTAACAGGGCAGCCAGCTGGTGGTGCGAGCTTAACGATATTCTGTGGCCGCAAAAGCATGTGGTTGATAAAATTAAACGCAGGGCCGATGGCTACGCCAAAGCGGGTATTGATACGGCTGTAAACTTTGGGTTTCATAACCGGTTCGACTTTGCCAATTACTTTGGCCAGCTGCATGGCTACTATGCCAATGTGTGCGAGCAGCTGCACCAGCGTGGCATACGGTGGATAGAGCATTACTCGTGCAACCATGTATGCAGGCCACGCAGCGAAGCCGATTTTAGAAACGTGCACAAGTATGAGCGGCTGGCGGTACTGCTGTTTCACGATGAAAAAGCCGCCAAATATGCACAGTACGAAGGCCATCTTTTTCAGGACCTGTGCGAGGTTGACCTGCGCGATGGCAGCCGGGGCTATGCCAGCCAGTACCAGTACGAGGCTTTTTGCCACAACAACCCCGGCCTGCACGATATGCACACCAAATACCTGCAACGGCTTATGAAGGATGTGCCTTTTGATGCCATTGAGGTAGATGATATGTGCAGCTACCCCGGCAATACCACCTGCGGCTGCCAATACTGCCGCGACCGCTTTCGCCGCGATTATGGCCACGAAATACCCAGCTTTACGGATAAGCAGTTTTTTGGCGATACCACCAACCAGAACATGCTGGAATGGGGCAATTACGAAAACCCGGTTTTTCGTGATTGGCTGAGAATGAAATCCGACTCAATAAGAGACCACATTAAGCTGATTAAGGAAACCGTAGGAGATAAGCCTTTGATGACCTGCTGCAGCGATACAGGCCCAATAGTGCTGAATGCCGTGGCGCTTGACCTTGAAAAAATGGCCCCCTACCTGGATTTGTTTATGCTTGAAAACGTGGGCACCAATGTAAAAAATGTAGAGTGGGCGGGCATGGATGCGGAAGCCCTTAACCAAAAAGATATTGCGGCCAAACGCGGCAACGCCCCGGCCATAGCCCTTAGCTACGAAATTAACGATAAAGGCGCTTACCTGGGCTGGGCCCTGGGCCGTTTTTGGGGGGCCGCCAACTGGAGCAGCACGCTTAACGGCAGGCTGGAGGCAGACCCGCCAAATGCCAAAGAAATGGAAGATGTAATTGGCCCCTGGAACAACTGGGAAATACAGAACAGCGTACTTAACTACTGGCAGGGGCACGACCTGGCGGAGGTGCGCCTGGTAAACAACCGCTTGTGCCGCGAAAACGGCTGGCGCGATGAAGCGGGCAACGAGCATTGGGACAGGTCTAAGGCGTGGAGCCTGCAACTGTTGCAGCACAATGTTGGTTACCGTTTTGTACGTGCTGATGAACTGGCCGATGCCAGCGCCCTTAAAGCCGGGCAGGGCGCGCTGGTGCTGGATGGGGTGGGTTGTGTATCAACCGCGCAGTTTGAGGCGGTAAAGCAATACCTGGCAGGCGGTGGCGTTGCCTGGATGGCCCTGCCCTTTGGTACGCACGACGAAAAAGGCTTTGCCCGCAAACAACCATTGTCGGATGCGCTGATAAAAGCACATTACAAAGGGCTTACCATTATTGAATCGGCCATACTGGCTACCGCTGCGGAAAAAGCGGCCAACGCACCTGCTTTGGCGGGTATTTCGGCAGGTGCCGCAGCAAAGCAGTCTGCCATTACTGCCACTGCGGGTGGCCCACTGGCAAAACTTATCGCCACCGGTAAATTTAAACCCGTATTGCGCCAGCTAAAAGGCGATACCCGCTGGTCTGCACGCATACGCATTTACGAAGGCGTGGGTGCAGTGCTGCATTTTATGAACACCGGCCTTGCCGCCACCGCCGACGACCTGAACGACCTGTGGGGCACACCACTGATGAAAGACATAGTAACCCTGGTAAAAGACAACCAGTTGGAGTACGAGGTTGATACCACCCGTGTGCAGTTTAACAACTTACAACTGCTAAGCCCCGAACTAAAAAGCGAAAAAAGAAGCATAGCTGTAACAGCGGGCAAACCAGGGCACGCGGTACTAAAAGTTAACCTTGATGGTGTGGCTATTTACGGCGTTGCACAGGGGTAACAGCCGTTATTATAAAACCATGCCAATAGGGGCAAAATATTCAACATAAAAGCAACACCAATAAAGCGTGTTTGGGGGTTGGGGTTGTCTCTGTAAAATGGGGCAGCCCTTTTTTATTTGGCAAACGCAGTATGCGCCATTTGTTAAAAAAAATCAATACTTGTTGCATTGTATTTTTTTTACGGAATCTACTTTTACCTTAGTAGTAAACATACCAAACAAACAGGGTGCTGTTTGGCTGGCAACAACAACCTTTTACCTTAAAAAATCTAACCATGAGGCTCTTATCCCTTCTTTGTGTATTGCTCTGTTTTTCTGCAACTGCCCAGCTTAAAATACCTGCCGGTGTTATTGCGCCGGAGGAAGCAGCCTTTAATACAGTGTATGCCAACAGGCCCATACCCAAAGTAACGGGCAGGTTGCTAAACATATCCGCCGGGGAGTTGAAAACGCTGCAAATAAACTATACGCTGGTTACCCCTTTTGCTACTTTACCGGCAAAAATAAACATACAAGTAAAACCAGATGGCAGTTTTAATATACCGCTGGACTATGCTTTGCCATATCAGCAAATATGGCTTAGCGTGGGTGAACTTTTCTATGCTGGTATTTATGCCGATAGAGATTTGTACGTAGAACTGGATATGAAGAAACTTAAAGCCGCGCAAGGCGTTAGTTTTATTGGCAATGGAGTACGCTACCTTGGTACTGATGGCCCCTTGAATGTATACCTGAATAATTATGAATTGTTTAAACGAGATGAAAAAGGAAAGCTTTCACAAAAAATAAACGAGCTGGTTTATTATAAACGAATTGATTT
>CAZRDD010000410.1:0-4989 GCA_964598675.1 uncultured Parafilimonas sp. | reverse complement strand
CCAGTTCGCCGGTTTCTTCATCCCTTGCAACGGTGCCTAAGGGCACTTCAATAATAACATCTTTACCCATGCGGCCGCTGCTGTTGTTCTTGCTGCCGTTTTCACCATCTTCGGCCAGTACATTTTTGTAGTAGCGCAAGTGCAGTAACGTCCATAACTGGGCATTGCCTTTTAATATAATATGGCCACCCCTGCCGCCATCGCCACCATCGGGGCCCGCCTGTGGGTTATATTTAGTACGCATAAAATGCCTGCTTCCCGCACCGCCATGACCGCTTTTACAAAAAATGCGGATATAATCAATAAAGTTTGTTTTTTCCATAATGCTTTTAGAACAGCAACGTACCTTTTTACAGGCTTTACTGCATAATTGGCTGCAAAGATACGCTTGTTAACGGTGGGGGTAAAGGGAAATTAATAAGGATGTGTTTGCCAGGGTTTTGGTTATGCAGTGGTTGAATAGTAAAAGGTAAAGCAGGGGCTAAAAAAAGGGCAACATATATCTGTAAAAACCAGTACCTTAAAAGCCAGTTTTATGTTGACAGAACGGTTTTAAATAAACATAATCTAAAAAAATCCTAAATCACTTTGCCATGAAAAAGTTTGCCTTTATCAGCTCATTACTATTCGTTTTTTATTCGGCACCAGCACAGTTTGTAGCAAAAATGGAAATTAAAGATTCCATACCCGGTATTTGTAACAGTAAGGAAGTGTATGCCATTTTTCCTATGCTTAAAGGCCAGGAACAAGCCGTTTGCCCTGTTACGGATGACACTATAAATGCGCGGCTTAACAATGAAGTTGCATTTTTAAAGGACAATCCAAAATATAACGATAAGGGGATGGTTAATATAATTATTAACTGTAAAGGCGAGGTAGTAAAATGCGAAATGGATAATAAAACCCACAGCGAGGAGCTGGATAAACAAATAGTAGCAGTATTTAACAGCCTTGGGCAGTGGAAGGCTGGTAAGGTTGATGGTAACACTGTTGACAGTGCCCGAATGTGGAGCTTTAAAATTAAAAAAGGAAAGATTACAGTTGAGTAGTTGTATGACCACAATAAAAACCCCGGCAGTTTATTGGCCGGGGTTTTTAATATTGTTTGAATGTGGTGGTTTAAAAAACCACATGTTATAGGGACATCATTTCCTTGAATTTTACCGTTTGCCTGCGGCTAACCTCAATTTTTTCGCCGCCTTTTAATTCTACCAGCAGGCCGCCGTTAAAATAGGGTTCAATCTTTTCAATCCAGCGCAGGTTAATAATGTGCTTGCGGTTTGCGCGGAAAAACATACGCTCATCAAGCCTTTCTTCCAGCGCGTTAAGCGATTTTAATATCAGTGGTTTATTGGTGCTGAAGAATACTTTGGCATAGTTGCCCACGCTTTCAAACAGGCGTATTTCGCCCAGTTTTACAAACCAGCAACGTTCGCCGTCTTTTACAAAAACCTGGTCGGCTTCGGTAAGCGGGCCGCGGTTAATGCCGTTTAAGCCAGCGTTCTCTTTGCTTATTTCGTATTGTAATTTGTGTATGGCATCGGCCAGGCGTTTTGGCTCAATCGGTTTAAGCAGGTAATCCAACGCGTTTACCTCAAATGCTTTGAGTGCATACTCATCGTACGCTGTGGTAAAAATTACATGGGGCGCCCTTTCAAGCTCGGCCAGCAGGTCAAAGCCCGTTTTGCCAGGCATCTGTATATCAAGAAAAATGAGGTCAGGGTTTTGCAGTTCAATTTTTTCAATGCCTTCGTCTACGTTGGCAGCCTCATCAATCACCTCAATATCCCCATGCTCCTGCAACAGTTTTTTCAACTCATTCCTGGCTAAGCGCTCATCATCAATAATAATCGCTTTAATTGGCATAACTCTCTGTTTTATAGTTTTATTTACCGGTTTAGCACCTGTGGCTACCGGTAATGAATAGTTTGTTAAAAGTAATAGTTGTTGCCCGGTTTCAAAAATCCTGTTTCCCTCATTAACTTATTAGCCGTTTAAGCATAAACACAAACAGGCGGCTTAATTATTTTGCACAGGCAGGGTTACTTTAGCCTCTACCATATTGCCGTTTATGTTTTTAATTTCAAAAGCGGCTTTGTTGCCATACAGCAATTTAAGCCTGTTTTGTGTACTGGCAATACCAAACCCGTCGGTATTTATGGTGCCGTTAATATGCCCTGTGTTTTGCACCACCAGCTCGTGAACATTATTTTTAAAGTCGGATATAATTTTAACATAGCCGCCTTCCACCTGTTTGCTAATGCCATGTTTTATAGCATTTTCCACCAGGGTTTGCAGCATCATAGGCGGTACCTGCTGGTCAAGCGTATCTTCGTCTATATCATATTCTACTCTAAGCCTGTCTTCAAAACGAATATGTTCCAGTTCAAGGTAATCTTTCACAAGGTTCAGTTCCCTTTCTAAAGGGGCTGTTTCCAGTTTTTCGGCCTGCATGCTGCTGCGTAAAATATTACTTAGCTCTGTTATGGCTGTTCTTGCTCGGCCAGGGTTTTCATCCACCAGTGCCCGTATGCTGTTAAGGGCATTAAAAATAAAATGTGGGTTAATGTGCGATTTTATGGTTTTTAACTGGAGCTCTTTTACCAGGCTTTCCAGGTGTACCCTGTCCAGTTCTGTTTTGCGGCTTGCCTCAATGTAATGCCATATATAGTAAATGGATGTCCATAAAACAATAATAAAGCCATCCGTTAAAAATTCCGAAAGCAACCTTTTGGGGAAGGATTTTATGCGTTCATCGTACAGTTGTATCACCTCTACTAATACACTGGTAAGCAGGCTGTATACAAAACATACCAACGTAAGTATTAAAAAAAGTTCAATCCATTTTTTACCGGCAAGGGGAGGGAGTAATTTTCTGTTATGAATGATTTTTCTAAAAAGGTCGGTACAAAACACCCCCAGTATAAGCCAAAGCATGATGCGCTTGAGGAACATAGGGCTAACCTCCTGGTCGAAAATACGGGCAAGAAAAAAGAACGAAAGCCCGTATAAAGCCCAGCCGGTAATCTGGCACAACCAATATGCAGATAATTTCTTCATCATGGTACGTACAAAAATACGCATAATAAACCCTGTTGTGCTTTTGATGTGATTAAAGGTAAATACGGCATCTGTTTGGCTTAAAACACAGTGTTTTGTTAAAGCGGCGGCACAATAAACCTTTTTCTGCTACCACCGTTTATACATACATAGCAGCAAATTTGCTATTTTTACATAATAAACAGCGCTTTAATGGAAATTACACCAGGTTCCCTGCTCAATACCATCAATTCACCCGACGACCTTAAAAATTTAAGCCGGGAGCAACTGCATAAAGTTTGCGATGAGCTACGCCAATACATAATAGATGTGGTGAGTGTGCACGGTGGCCATTTCGCCGCCAGCCTGGGTGTGGTTGAGCTAAGCGTTGCACTGCATTACGTATACAATACCCCTTACGACCAGCTTGTTTGGGATGTGGGCCACCAGGCTTACGGGCATAAAATACTTACCGGCCGCAGAGATAATTTTGCCACCAACCGCAAGTATGGTGGGTTAAGCGGCTTCCCCAAACGCAGCGAGAGCGAGTATGATACTTTTGGCGTGGGGCACTCCTCCACCTCCATTTCTGCAGCGCTGGGCATGGCCATTGCCGCGCAATATAAAGGGGAAAAAAGAAAATCGGTAGCCATTATAGGCGATGGTGCCATGACGGCAGGCATGGCTTTTGAAGCCATGAACCATGCAGGCGTTGCCGATGCCGATATGCTGGTAATACTTAACGATAACTGCATGAGTATTGACCCCAATGTGGGTGCTTTAAAAGAATATTTAACGGATATTACCACCAGCCATACCTACAATAAAATGCGGGATGAAGTATGGAACCTTCTGGGTAAACTGCCTACGGGCAAAAGGTTTAGCAGGGGTATGGCCAGCAAGTTTGAAGCAAGCCTTAAGGGCATGGTTAGCAAAAGCAGCAACCTCTTTGAGGCCCTTAAAATGCGCTACTTTGGCCCAATAGACGGCCATAACATAACCAAACTGGTTGACACACTAAAAGACCTTAAAGATATACCCGGCCCCAAGCTGCTGCACATTATTACCGTTAAAGGCAAGGGCTACAGCCTGGCCGAGCAGGACCAAACCAAATGGCATGCCCCGGGCTTGTTTGACAAACTGAGCGGGGAGATATTTAAAAAGAAATTTGATGCGCCGCAGCCGCCCAAATACCAGGATGTTTTTGGGCACACCATTATTGAACTGGCGGAGAAAAACGAGGCCATATTTGGTATTACACCCGCTATGCCCAGTGGCTCCTCCCTTAAGTTTATGATGGAGCAAATGCCCAAAAGGGCTATTGACGTGGGTATTTGCGAGCAACATGCGGTTACCCTTAGCGCTGGTATGGCTACGCAGGGCTTAAGGGTTTTTTGTAATATTTACTCATCGTTTATGCAGCGCTCGTTCGACCAGGCGGTGCATGATGTGGCTATACAAAAATTGCCGGTGGTATTTTGCCTCGACAGGGCGGGCCTGGTTGGCGAAGATGGCCCCACGCACCATGGTGCGTACGATATTGCCTATTTCCGCTGCATACCAAACATGATCATCAGCGCACCAATGAACGAGCAGGAACTGCGCAACCTGATGTACACCGCCCAACTGGAAACAAACAAATACCCATTTGTTATACGTTACCCACGTGGCGAAGGCGTTATGCCCGACTGGAAAAAACCTTTTGAGGAAATAAAGGTAGGCCAGGGCCGCAAAATAAAAGACGGGCGCGATGTTGCCATACTTAGCATTGGCCACCCCGGTAACTTTGTTACCGCCGCCATACGCGAACTGCGCACCGAAGGTGTTGACCCCGCCCATTACGACATGCGCTTTGTAAAACCTATTGACGAAGCCATGCTGCACGAGGTATTTAGCAAATACCATAAAATAATAACCATAGAAGATGGTACTGTGGTTGGTGGTTTTGGC
>CAZRDD010000409.1:0-4998 GCA_964598675.1 uncultured Parafilimonas sp. | reverse complement strand
CGGTTCTTCTCCACAAATTCCAGGCAAGGAAAGGCTGCCTGAAAAACGAAAGCCATTCCTGTGCATAAATTTTGGTTACAGCATCGGCAGACGTACCGGTAAATGCAACTTTTGGGTTGGCAAACAACGTTTGCATTTGTGCTGCTGTTGGTGCAGCAGGCGCAACGGCTGCCCAGTTTTCGGAGGCGGTATTTGTATTGGCCGCCACATTATACCAAAAATTAACTGAGGAGGCTATACCGGCCTGGTACTCCGTTTGGGCTGTTGCAAGGTTTGCTGTAGTGCCAAGGCCACGCGCGTAAGCTTCAGCCTTTAAAAAATGCACTTCTGCTGCGGTTAAAATGGGCTCGGGTATATACCACTCATCGCGTATAATGTACCAGTTAACCAGCGAAAACAAGCAGCCGTTTTTGTTGGTTGGGTCGGTGGAGGCATACGTGTATGCGTTTATATTATCGCCCGCACTTTTACCAATGGTATAAGGTACCCATTTGCCTGCTGCATTGGGTTCAACAAAAAGCTTTGCACGGGGGTCAAAAATACCGGCATCTGTAGTATCGTTGGCTACCATGTTCCACATGGTGCTGCTCATACGTACCAGCCCTGTGCCGCCTGTTGAAAAGCTAAACCACCTTGAGGAAAGATCGTACCCGCCCAATGAAGCTGGCCACAGGCATACATCGCTGCCATCTTCAATAAAGCCTGCGGTGCTGCTTAGCGCATCTGCAATAATGGGCGTTGCGGTGGTGGGGTCTTTCTCCACCATTTGCATAGCGTAACGAAGCCGTAATGAGTTGGCAAATTTTTGCCATTTAACCATATTGTTGCCCAAAATGGTTTCGTAGCTGCCGAGCGACAGGTAGGGGTTGCCCGCAGTTGTTACGGCACTGCTGCTGGTATTAATGTTATTTACTGCCCAGGTAAGGTCGTTAAGCAACGAGTCGTAAATCTGCTGCTGAGGGTCGTATGCTACACGAAAACTTTTTGCGTTGCCGGTGTAAGCTTTGCCTGCACTAAAGTAGGGCACATCGCCAAACTGGTCGGTAACTTTAAAGGTTTTATAAGCGCGTAAAATATACAGCACTGCCTGTATGTTGTTGGTGGATTGCTTATCGGCCACCGCATTTATTTTATCCTGTACCAGGTTTATGTTTTGCAGTGTGCTGTAATAATTGTTCCAGATATCGTTTACACCGTTAGACAATACAAAAGCCGAAAAAGCTGTTGTTGCTGCCAACTGTGTTACCGGATAATAGTAGTCGTTATGTATGGCTCCCTGCTCGGTGCTGCCTAAAAACAGGGTACTTTCAATACCGTTTATCAATGGCCCTATGGTTGTGGTTGAGGGGGCATTGTGTGTTGCATTCAGATCCTGAAAGTCTTTTGTGCAGGAGGCGCACAAAACCATACCAGGTAGTAAGTATTTTAATATTTTATTAGTATAGCGCATAATTGAAATTTTGTAAATGGATAATAGGAGCATTACAGTTTAGAATGATGCCCTTATTTGTACACCAACTGAACGTACCCCGGGCAATGATGCAAACTCAATACCCTGTGCATTACCAGCGCCATTGGACCCTTCGGGGTTAATATGGTCGGGTAATGAACTGTACAGGTAAAACAGGTCTCTGCCAACAAGCGATACCGTAAGTGCCTGAAATGCTTTGGTCTTCTTTACCAGGTCGTAAGGTATGGCGTAACTAACAGAGAGTTCCCTTAGTTTATACCATGTATCTGTTAATATACCTGTACTGTGTATCCAGTTGTTGCCTTGCGGGCCGCTGCTCCATACACCATACTGCATGTACTTGTAATAATAATGCACAGCAGTTGTGTTAACCGTACCATCGCTGTAAACACCTGGTAAAACAACCCCCCATTTTGTTGAGGTGCCATCGGGCGTAGTGTAAGCCACACCACCACCATCTCTTTCCTTAAGTGTTTCGGGGGCTGTACCCTGCTGCATCATTGAGGCATAGGTGCCGCTCCACATCTGGCCACCTACTTTACAATCAATCAATGCACTTACAGACCATCCATTTTTAAATGTTATAGTATTTGTTATACCGCCCCTGAATTTTGGCGTTGCATTGCCAATGGGCACAATGGTGGATGAAGACTGGTACATAGTGCCCTTCATGGCATTGGCTGTAGCATCGTCAACCCCAAAATTGGCTTTTATCATTGCAGCATCCTGTAGTAAAGGCTTGTGGCTTTTAGCATCGTACACATAATCGTAGCCCATAATGGTACCAAACTCCTGCCCTACTACTGCCGAAATGTAGTTGCCGCTGGCACCCCAAATATTGGCCATATCAACGCGGTTAGCACCTTCGGTTAACGAAAGCAGGCGGTTGTAGTTGGTAGACATGTTAAGGCTTACATCCCATTTAATTGAACTTTTATCTATTGGCCTAAGCTTCAATATCATTTCCAGGCCAGAGTTTTCTAATACACCGGTATTTACAATAATGCTTGAAACGCCGGATGACTGCGGTAATGGAGAGTTTAATAACTGTTGTATTGCACGGCCATGATAGTACCTGAAGTCGAAATTAACCCTGTTGTTTAAAAAGCCTAGGTTAATACCAAAGTCTGCCGTTTTATTTATTTGTGGTTTGTAACCTACCGCTGGCAAAGCACCAGGCAGGCTTGATGTTGGCTGGCCTGCAAAGCTGCCGGTATTGTAAATAGTGTTGATGATATAAGGCGGCACATCTACTGCACCTTCGGCCCAGGCCGCCCTTATTTTACCAAAACTCAAAACTTTGGGGTCAATATGCAGCGCTTCAGAAAATACAAAACTGGCTGAAAAGGATGGGAAGAAATACGACCAGTCAGTTTTAGGTAATGTAGAAGACCAGTCTTTTCTTGCCGTAACATCTAAAAACAGGTAGTTTTTATAGCCAACATTTAAAAAGCTGTATACAGAGTTAAGCTCTTTATCGTACCAGCTTTCAGCAGGTACCTGGTTGGCCTGTGTGGCACCAGCATAGTTGCCAAAATATGTTAAGTAAGGGTTTGCATAGGCAGATGGGGTATTTGTACCCGAAATACCATACATCGACCTTTTATAAAAGGTACCGCCCACTGATAATTTTGCACTAAAGTCTGAATGTGCAATTTTTTCTTTGTGAAAAGTTGCCAACCAATCGTAGTTGTTAGAGATGTCCCTTATAAGGCCATGGCCGTAGGAGCCACCAACTGTACCGGTTGCATTTGTTGTATTATTAACGGTAAGGTCTTCATTATTGTTTGCATCAGCACTGGCCCTAACCATCAGGTTAAGAAAGCTGGCAGCTTCATAATTTATTTGTGCCGACCCTATCAGTTTTCTTCTTGTAACGGTTTCGTTATTTTCGTAAGTGTTCCAGTACAGGTTTTGTGCACCGCCGTTACCATACCAGGGGTAGCCGGTATATTTATTTTGAGAGCCGTCTGCAAGTTTATAATTCTGCAGGTCCGATGGCCTGTAGTTGCGGCTGTATGCATAAACAAGGTTACTCTGCAATGTTCCTTCTGTATTGCCTAACGCAGGGGCATTGTGGTACACATTGGTGTAGTACGATACGTTAACCAGTATGTTTACACGGTTGCTAAGCTTCATGCTGCTGCCCACGTTAAATGAGTTTTGCGTGTAGCCGGAGTTAGGGATGATAGCAGTATTATCAAGCCTTGTGTAAGAAGCCCTTAGTGTTCCAAAATCGTTTCCGCCGGATACAGCTACGTTGTGGGTAGTTTGGCTACCATTTTGATAAAAGGAGCTAACATTATCTGGCTGAGGCACATCTGCTTTCTTGGTACCATCCCACCAGGTAATCATTGTACCATCCATCTTATGCCCCCACGACACGCCTGAACCCGTCCAGCTAACCTGGTTGGTAACGGGTACATTATAAGGGCCGCTGCCTGTTTTCTGGTCTACAAACATTTGGTTCCAGCCATCTGTAAGCACAGGGTTGCCAGATGCGTCTGTTGGGTATTGGGGTGCGTTTAACGATACCATGCCACCCGCGCCATATTCATTTTGCATTTGTATAAAACGGTAAGGCTGTGCCACTTTATAGCCAAGGCTGTAATCAATGCCAAGCCCCTGGCGTTTTGCACCCTTTTTTGTAGTAATTAGTATAACCCCGTTTGCACCACGCCCACCATACAAGGCGGCTGCAGCAGGCCCTTTTAAAACGGTCATATCTTCTATATCCTGCGGGTTTATAAGGTTAATAGCACTACCCCAGTCTTTAGGTGCAGTTACATCCTGGGCTGCTGCGGGTATGGTATTATCCATAGGCATACCATCAACTATTATCAGTGGCTGATTATCGCCCGAAATGGTATTGTTGCCCCCAATTATTATACGGGTGCTGCCACCATCAACCCCGTTAGGCGAGGTTATGTTAACGCCAGCCATTTTGCCGGAAAGTGCATTAACAACATTGGGCGCGTTTGACTTTGCTATCTCGGTGCCTTTAATGTCTTCCACTGAGTACCCTACTGCTTTTGCACTGCGTTTAATACCCAAGGCTGTAGTTACCACCACATCGTTAAGGGTACTGGCAGTGCTTTCGTCCAGCGTTATAATTAGGCTTGTTTCGCCAGCGGCAACCGTTACTTCCTTTTGGGCATACCCCACGTAAGAAATTTGCAGCACCACCGTACCTGCTGGCACAGTAAGTTTAAACACACCTGCATCCCCGGTGTTTACCTGTATATTTTTGTTTTTTACTTTCACTGTTGCCGCAACCAGGGGGGCATTGGTTTTAGCATCGGTAACAGTGCCGGTTAGTTGCCTGGTTTGGGCAAATACCGTTGTGCTTAGTATGCTTAGCAGCATCAGCAGCATTAGTTGCATTGTTGTTTTCTTCATTGCAGTTGTTTTAATGTTTAATGGTGGCTTTTAGGTAAACGCCAGCTTTATGCATACCCCCGTTCAATTTGGGCGGGGGCATTAATTTTTTTATTGGTTATAGATTCCTTTTTTTTAATGCCTGTAGC
>CAZRDD010000408.1:0-5000 GCA_964598675.1 uncultured Parafilimonas sp. | reverse complement strand
AGAACAACATTCCTTCTAACGGCATTTAATTGCCGCAAAAGGTTTTAGGGTAACCACCGTTACCCAAAAAAGTAGCAAATATTTATGAACCGGCAGCGGTAAAAGGCTGCCGGTAACTAAAATAAAATTTTTGAACGATGGACAGAAGAAAATCACTCAAAACGCTTGTAATAGGCTCAGTAACCGCAGGTGTGCTGGTGGAAGCCTGTAAACCCGGTAGTGAAAAAGCTGCCAGCGGCAATGCCGCCACCGCTGCTACCGATACGTATAACCGTATGAAGGAAGAGCAGGAGGCGCAAAAAGCCATTGATGCACAGCCAACGTTTTTTACCCCGCAGGAAATGGCCACCATTACCCTGCTGGCCGATATTATTATACCTAAGGATGAGGTAAGCGGCAGCGCCAGCGATGCCAAAGTACCCGAGTTTATTGAGTACATTGTTAAGGATATGCCCGAGCACCAAACGCCCCTTAAAGGCGGCCTGCGCTGGCTTGACCTTAAATGTATTGGCCTGTACGGCAAGGCGTTTACCGATTTAACCCACGAGCAGCAGATTGCCGTGGTTGATTTGATAGCCTACCCCAAAAAAGCCAAAAAAGAAGACCAGCCCGGTGTGGCCTTCTTCAGCCGCGTACGCGATTTAACCGCCACAGGCTTTTACACCACCGAAATTGGCTTTAAAGATGTTGGCTATATTGGTAATACCATTAACGAGTGGAAAGGCGTACCGGAAGATGTACTTAAACAGTATGGGTACGCTTATACTGAGAAGGAATTGAAAGAGTGTATATAAGCACCAGCTTCAAGTTATAAAAAGGGCCCCCGTACAGTTGTGTGCGGGGGCTTATGTTTTTATTTAAACCCTGTGCTTATGTTGTTGTACTAAGCCTTTACAAATAAAACACCGGCTGTCTCGTTTTACGCTCATAACGTTACTTTCTATTCCTTTCATGCAACAATTTTTTTTGCAATTGCTTATAGAAGAGCTAAGCTAAACGGCAATATGATGTATCATTTAGAATAACAACGGTACTGTAACAGGCTTGGCATAGTTATAATTTTAAACAGTTAATACAGCTACATATAAATTGTATTGTGTTAATGCCCGCCTTTGCAAATTATACCAATCACGTGTATTGTCAGGTTGTAATAGGGGCTAAAAATTAAAGGATGTTACAATAAAAAGGATGAATGCCTTTACGAATTTAATGCACAGAAAGGGCTTCATAAACTGCAATAATTAAAAGAGGCTGCTCTATGCTATATGAGACAGCCTCTGATTATAATTCTTATCCCAAGTTGAGTAGTGCCCGGTTATAATTTTACAAGGGTAATGCTCCCTTTAAAACTGTTTTCGCCCAACAGTGTTAGTGTGTATGCACCTTGTGTAAGGCTTTCAAGGTTTAGTTTTATGTTATTTGCACCTTCTTCGGCAATGCCGTTTATTTCCTTAACTGTTTTACCTGCATTATCCGTTATTGTTATTAAGTATTTAGTCTTAGTTGCCGAAATAAATACAATGTTTGCGGTATTGTGTACCGGGTTGGGGTATAGCCGCAGTGCAGTTTCTGCAGCACCTGCAACGTAGGCTTTGCCGCCCCCCGGGCCGTGCACTAAGTTTACCTGGGCTGCAGTAAGTGTAATAGTGTCGCTATAAAGTGTAAGCGCCGTTGCCAGACTGTTGTTAACGCTTACGGAGTATTTGCCTGCTACAGTTGGCCTGTAAGTTGAGTCGCCGGTTAGGGTTTTGTACAAGCTTGAGCCGTTGTACCATTTATAAGTGTTATAACCTAATGTGCCGCCAGCGTTAACCGATAACAGTTTATTGGTAAAATGTATTTTAAGGTTTGCCTGAGGTGTGTATTGAGATGCGCGTAAACGTGGTGCAATAGCCTCCAGATCGCTAAAAGTAAAATTGTTATCTGTAAAGTACAATACATTTAGTTGCTGCAGGTTTAACAACTGTACGGGTACCAGGCCAGACAGTTGATTGTGAGAAACCTCCAGGCCCAGCAATCCTGTTATATTTATCAATTCAGCCGGTATGGGCCCTGTAAGCTTGTTTGATGCTAAATATAAGTATTGCAATTTTTTGAGGTTGCTGATGCCTGTTACAATATTGCCGGTTAAGTTGTTGGTGCGTAAATCAAGTCTTTGCAGGTTACTTAAATTTGTTATAGCTGCAGGCAGGTTGCCTGAAAGCAAGTTGTTTGTAAGGTTTATTTCTGTAACGCGGCCATCGTAACCGGTAGTAATGCCAAACCATGTACTAATGGGTGCTTTTGTAAGCCAGTTGGTATGGTTTATCCAACCGGGGCCGTTACAAGTATTGTATAATGTTACTAAAACCAGGGAGTCGTTAATGTTGCCTGCAAACGGTATTGATATAGTATCGCTGTTAAGTGTTAAACCTACCACTTTGTTATACACGGTAACAGTAAATTTACTAGTAGCAACAGGGGTATATGTTGAGTCGTTAGCGCTTGAGCGTAAAAAGGTGCTTTGCCCGCTTGTATTAATGCTATACCATGTATAAGTGTTGTTTGCTGATGTTCCTCCTGCTGAAACTGCAAGAGTTTTGTTGTTAACGTTAACGTGTAACCTGGTTAATTGTGGTGTTAGGAGCGCAATGTTGCCTTTTTTGGAAAGTTCTTCCAACCCTGAAAAGTTAAAATAGTTGTTGTAAGCAAATAGTCCATTAAGGTTTGGTAAAGTTGATAAAGATACAGGCATCGGCCCTGTTAAATTGTTATTGTCTACATAAAGCCCTACTAGTATGCTAAGATTACCCAGCGATGAAGGCAGGGTGCCAGTTAATTGGTTGTGGCTAAGGAAAATATATACCACTCTGCCGCTGTCGGTTGTTTGTACACCATACCAAAGCCTTACAGGGTCGGTAAGCCAGCCATCATGTTTGGCCCAATGAGGCCCGTTTGTACTATTATAAAGGTCTACCAGGGCAAGGCTGTCGCTTATCGACGGCGCAATGTTGTTTATTACAATACTGTCGCTGTATAAGGTTAGTTTACCCGCTAGCTGGTTTGTTATAGTAACAAAATAGTTGCCTGGTGCAATTGGTGTATAGGTTGAGTCTCCATTAACGGTTTTAATAAGTTGCTGGTTGTTATACCATTTGTACGTGTTGTTTTTAATACTGCCCCCTGCCGAAACTGATAATTTATTATCGCTGAAATGCAGGTGCACCGTATGTTGCGGTTGATAAATGGCAAAGCTGTATTTAGTGGCAATTTGTTCAAGCCCGTTAAAGGTAAGTGCATTGCTGGCTAAGTTAAACGTTTTAAGGCCATACATGTTAGTTACAGCAAAAGGTATGCTGCCTGTAAGGTTATTGTTGGTAAGGTTTATTGCGTTAACCTGGTTGTTGCTGTCAAGTGTAATGCCATACCATGTTTTTAAGGGCTGTTTTGTAAGCCAGCTTGTTTTATTAAGCCAGTTTTTACCGTTAGCACTGTCGTAAAGGTTTACCAAAGCCAGTGAGTCCTGCTGGGTGGCAGTAAGGGAAAATGTATCACTGAATAAAGTAAGTTTGACAGCTGCCGAATTACTAATGGCCACGCTGTAGCGCCCGCCCGATACAGGTGTGTACGTTGAGTCGCCTGCTTTTGTATTAAAAATGGTTGCCCCGTTAAACCATCTATAAGTATTGTTGGTTAATGTGCCGCCAGCAGTTACAGCAAACTTGCCATTGTAAAAATGAACATTTACAATATGCTGTGGCTGGTACACTGCAAAGGCGTATTTTTTAGCCATCTGCTCCATTCCGTTAAAAATAAGGCTGTTATTGGCCAGGTTTAAAGTTTTTAGGCTTGCAAAATTGCCAAACGATGCTGGTATGGTACCTGTAATATTGTTTGCGGCCAGGTTTATGGCAGTTACCCTGCCGGTTGTATCAAGTGTAATGCCATACCAGTTTTTTAACGGCTTGGTAAGCCAGTTGGTTTTATTTACCCAGGCCGGGCCTCCTGTGCTGTCGTAAAAATTCACCAGCGCAAGAGAGTCCTGTATGTGTGGTGTTATTGTTATGGTAGCGGTATCGCTGTAAAGGGTTAGGTATTTAACACTGAAATTGGTAACCTTTACCGAATACCTGCCACTGGTGCCGGGTATATAAGTGGAGTCACCGGTGGCTGTTCTTATCAAGGTTGAATCTTTGTACCAGTAATAGGTGTTGCCGGCCGGGCTGGCACCCGCTGATGTTGAAAGGTTTAGGTTGCTGTAATGCAAAGGCATTGCATTTTGTGGGGTATAGCTGGCAAAAATGTTTTTTGCCAATACGTTTTGCAGGTTGCTAAAAGTAAAATTGTTGTTGTTTATTACAATATACAGGTTTGGGGTATTGCATAATGGCAAAGGTATATCTCCCGTAAGCTGGTTGTTGCAGGCTACAAAGGCCTTTATAATTGATGCGCTGCCAAGGGCTGATGGTATTGCCCCTGTGAGCTTATTATTTTCGAGGTAAATATATTGCAGAGAAGTTAGGTTGCTAAGAAAAGCCGGTATGCTGCCGCTTAACTGGTTATAGCCGAGATAGAGTTCGCTTAAGCCGGTAAGGTATTTTAACGAATCTGGAATGGTGCCTGATAAATTGTTTTGCGACAGGTCTAAGCTGGTAAGCAGTGTTAATTTGCCCAATGCGCCAGGTATGGTACCCGATAACTGGTTATTGAATAAATATAATCCTTGCAGGCTTTTAAGGTTACCCATTGCTGCCGGTATAGACCCGGTAAGCTGGTTGCTACCTAAAATTAACTGTGTAAGTTTAGGTAGGTTGTATAGTGCAACAGGTATGCTGCCGCTTAACTGGTTGTACGATAACTCTAAAATACCCAAATTAACCATGTTGCCAAAAGAAGCTGGTATGCCGCCTGTTAATTGGTTGTTGGTTACAGAAAACCTTGTAAGGTTTGTAAGGTTGCCCAGGGATGACGGTAAAGTGCCCCTCAGGTTTCTGTAGCTTAATACTATAGAAGTTACGCAT
>CAZRDD010000407.1:0-5003 GCA_964598675.1 uncultured Parafilimonas sp. | reverse complement strand
TGGCGTTTTTGTTTTGAAGGATGATTATGTTTTTAAAATCTCTATACTGCACTATCCCTTTTTAGCCCAACCACACCAATTAATATTAAGGCGAAGTAAATAAACTGCTGGTAATTGTAGGGTTCTTTAAATAAAAATATATCTACCAGCTTAACACCCACTAAAGCCACCCCAAGCCATACAGCCATTGCTGTTGAAGCCGGAATTTGCTTAATAGCCATGGAGAAGAATGCTATGTTGGCAATGCCAAACAATATATAACCTGCCAGCGGGGCAAGCACAATTACATTGCTGCGCGTAGCATCAAAAAAATGCAGCCACTTAATGGCGCCAATTTGCTTAAAGCTGAGGAATTTTACGGAAAAAGTCCAGCCTATTTCAAACAGTGAAGCAACAAAAAGATATATCCAGGCCATAATAATATTTAATTGAGTTCTTCGGCAAGAGATGTTTGCGGCGCCGCCTGCTGCTGCCCGGCCTCGCTAAGGGCTGGTTCTTCTTTCCCGGCCCAGCCTAACAGTTTTAACAACCTTGGCCTAAGCTCATAATACGTTCTAAAAGCTTTGCTTTTTTCCACCAGCTTATCCTCGTCTACTTTTTTAAACATATAAATATGTTGCAAAAAGTAATCTTTCGGAAACTTGTAGTACAGCCCAAAGCGCATTGGCTTGAAATCTGGCAGATATGCTGTGCCAAACATCCAATCCCAAATGGCAAACTTGGTGCCATAATTGGAATAAAATACCTCCCGCTGGTCGGCGTGGTGCCATTGGTGCATTTCCGGCCCGTTAATAAAGTATTGCAGCTTACCCGATTTTACATTAATGTTTGAGTGTATGTACATACCCCAAACCGCATCAATCAATGCTTTAATAGGCACCACAATTGGGTTTGCCCCCAATAGTATAATAGGGGCATACTCAATTGTTTGATTGATAAGTATTTCAATACTATGGCTGCGCGTACCAGCCAGCCAGTCTACCTCTTTATTACTATGGTGGGCCTCATGGGTTTTCCATAAAAGTTTAGAGTGGTGCTGCCAGCGGTGAAACCAATAGATATACAAATCGTGCGTCACCAGGAAGAAAAGCACCTGCCATACAATAGGCCAGTTGGTTACCAACTGAAGCGACGACAAATGATAATGCTTGTCAACCGGCAGAATGATGTAGTCAAATATCAGTATCTGTAAAAAATAACTCTGTATAAACGTGTACCATATAAGGTCTACCCAAAAACCCTCCCTGAACAGTTTTAGCCCCTTACGGTAAGGGTACTTTCTTTCCAGGTACACAAAAACAAAAACACTTAATACTAACAGGGTGGTTGTGTAATAAACAATATGGTCCATAACTTATATTAGCTGTTTACTGGTGTAACTTTTCTGCGTAACCTCTTCATTGCTCCTAACTCACTGTCGTATACACGTTTAATGCCATCGCCAAAAGCCAGGTCAATATCCCTCAAATCCCTTACCAGGCGCTGCATGCCCTGTGGCTCAACAGATGCTGCCTGGTCGCTGCCCCACATAGCCCTGTCCAACGTAAAATGCCTTTCAACAAAAGTGGCACCCATTGCTACTGCCGCAACGGTGGTGGCAAGGCCTGTTTCGTGGCCGGAGTAACCAATAGGTGTTTCAGGGTATAAAGCACCCAAAGTATGTATCATCCTTAGGTTAAGCTCTTTTGGCGAGCATGGGTAAGCCGATGTAGAGTGTGCAATAAGCAGGTTATCAGTACCAAACTTATCTACGGCCTCCTCTATCTCGCTCATGGTACTCATGCCGGTTGAAAGAATATACGGCTTGTTAAGGCTTTTTACTTTTGCAATAAGCGCATGGTCGGTCAACGAAGCCGATGCAAACTTATACAGTACCGGGTTAAACTGCTCAATAAAGTCAACTGCTTCTTCATCCCAGCAGCTAACAAACCAGTCAATCCCTTTTTCTTTACTGTAACGGTCAATTTCAGCATAGTCATCAAAACCAAATTCCACCTTATGGCGGTAATCAATATAGCTCATCTGGCCCCAGGGGGTTTCGCGCATAATATGCCACTGGTCTTTAGGCGTACACAGCTCAGGCGTACGCTTCTGAAACTTTACCGCATCACAACCGGCAATAGCCGCTTCGTCAATCAGCTTTTTCGCTATCTCAAGCGATCCATTATGGTTAATACCTATCTCGGCAATAATGTATACCGGTTCGCCTTCCCCAATGCTCCTGTTCTCTTTTATCTGTATCTTTTTCATATTATTCTAAGTTTAGTTATATGTTAAGCAATCTGACACCTACAATGTATTTGCGGCAATTATCAATTCGGCAAACTCCCTAAACGCACCATGCCCGCCCTTATTGGTGCAAACATAGTCAACTACTTTTACCACCTGCGGCATGGCATCGCCGGGGCAGGCGGAAAGGCCAATTTTCTCAATTATCTGCAGGTCGTTTACATCATCCCCTATGTAGGCAATTTCATCAGGGGTAATGTTTTTCTGCTGCAAAATATCCTGTAACAGGGCCACTTTATCCTTAATACCCAGGTGAAGATTTGTAATCCCCAGCTTTTCGGCCCTTTTTTTAACGGAGGCAGATGTTTCGCCGGTAATAATGCCGGTATCAATACCGCATAATTTTTTCAACCGCTCCACCCCCATCCCGTCGCGGATGGAAAACCTTTTCAGCACCTCTCCTGTTTCACCGTAATACACACCATTATCGGTTAGTACGCCATCGTTATCCGTAAAAAGTATTTTTATTTTCCGCGCTTTTTCTTTCAATGCTTCTTCGTGCATGCCTGTTTTTTTAAATGGCGGTCCAACCACCGTCAACAACAAGGTTTGCACCCGTCATGTAGCCCGATGCATCGCTGGCCAAAAATACAATTGCTCCTTTATAATCTGTTGGTGAAGCCATGCGCTTCAACAACGTTTTATTGGAGTAATTGTTTTTGAAAAAATCATCCTGGCTGTTTTCAACGCCACCGGGCGATAATGTGTTTACCCGTATATTTTTTGGCCCCCAATAAGAAGCCAAAAATTTGGTAAACCCAATAACAGCCGATTTGGTAACGGGATATGCGGGGGATTTAAAAAAGGTTTGTTCGCCTGCTTCGTTTTTATAGATGGTTTGGTCTGGCGCTACAATACCGTACGTAGAAGCAATATTGATGATGCTGCCACCGCCGTTATCGGCCATTACCTTACCAAATATCTGCGAGCAGAGAAACACGCCGCTTACATTAACCTTCCACGATTTATCCCACATTTCAAGCGGGTAATTTTCAAACATGCTTTGCATACCAGCCAAAGCGGGGTTTTCAAACATGTCGTTAATGGCGGCATTGTTTACCAGCACATCAATACGGCCATATTTTTCCAGTATACGTTGTTTAGCCTGTTCAATAGAGGCAGCGCTTGTTACATCAAAACCAACGGCAAAATGCCTGTTGCCCAATGCGGCTGCTACTGCAGCACATTGCTCTTCGTTAACATCGGCCACCACCACATTTGCACCAGCCTCCGCCAATGCAGCACAGTGCTGTTTGCCCAGCAGGCCGCAGGCCCCTGTAACAATAGCTGTTTTATTTTCCAGAGAAAAAAGACTCATATTCTATTTTTGGGTTGAAAGCCCAGGCAAAACACAAAGATTATCTCTCTGTCTGCACTATTAAACTTTCACCTGTTTAAAACGGATGCTTCTTAAAATTTCAAGGTTTTCGGCCTGGCTATGATGTTATTGGTTTTACCTTAAACCCTATACCTTACGACTTTAACCTTCTTCCTTACGCCTTCTACCTTCCACCTTCTACCTTTCTTACGCTTTCACTACCGGCTTCGTATTAAAGTTGCTTACTTTTCTAAACACGGCTTCCACAGGTTTGCCTTTTAATGATTCAGCAACCTGGTTAGCGGCAACAGCATCTTTAAGCAGTTGTAAAACAGCACGGTAAGCTTTTAAGGTATAGGCAATATCCTCATCGGTATGGCTGTAACTCATGTTATGAAAGCCAGACCACAGGATGCCTTTTTTTATAAGTTCCTGCTGCACGAACGATTTAAGTTCCAGCGGGTTACCTGCTGAAGCATCAAACGTAATAAGCGAGCGGCAGTTGTACCCAACGCATTTTGTATAATGGCTTATACCAAGCTCCTCAGCAATGGCGTTGTAGCCATCTTTAAGCAAAGCGCCTTTTTCAGCTAAGTAAGCTGGTACGTTTTTATCAATCATTTCGTTAATGGTAGCTACTGCTGCAGCCAGTGATAATGCCTCGCCGCCAAACGTGGTAAAGAAGAAAACATCCTCGTTAAACAGGCTCATTACATCTTTGCGGCCGGTAAGCAGCGATATAGGCATACCGTTGGCAAATGCCTTTGAATAGCAGGCCAGGTCGGGCGTTACGCCAAAATACTCCTGTGCGCCACCAATGGCAATACGGAAGCCGGTCCACATTTCGTCAAATATCAACAGGGTGCCGTTTGCTTCGCACACTTCTTTCAGCTCCTGCAAAAAGTTATCTTTTGGTGCCTCAAATACAAACGGCTCCAATATAACGGCTGCAGTATCAGCATCCAGCGCATCCTTTACTGACTGTATGTTGTTGTAATCAATGGTTGCAGAAAGCGCCTGTATTTCCTCGGGTATACCGCTGTTACGGCTTGTAACGGAAATATACCAATCGTGCCAGCCGTGGTAACCGCAGCACAATATTTTTTTACGGCCTGTAAATGCCCTTGCCACCCTTATGGCTGCACTGGTAACATCAGCACCGGTTTTGCTTATGCGTATTGCTTCGGCATTAGGGATAATTTTATGCACCAGGCTGGCCAGCGTAACTTCAAGCTCGTGCATCAGCGAGAAGGTGATGCCATCCTGTAACTGTGCTTTTATAGCCTCATCAACCTTTGGGTAGCAATACCCTAAGGAGAGGGGCCCTATTGCCATGTTGTAATCAATGTACTCGTTGCCATCCACATCCCACACATGCGCCGCCAGGCCTCTTTTT
>CAZRDD010000406.1:0-5035 GCA_964598675.1 uncultured Parafilimonas sp. | reverse complement strand
GCTGTTGCCATAAAACAGGTTAAAAACGGCTTTGTTTGTACCAAAAATAATGTTTTGAACGCAATGGCCACGGTAATTTTTACCCCACTCCTGCTGTTTATCAGCAATATACGGTTTGTGCAAAAAAATCCCCGGTTTCAATAACTATTGCAGTTACAGAAACCGGGGATTGTATTTTACTATTTACCAGCCAATACTATAATACGCGTTTTTTAAGCTCGCTTTCTATCAGGTCGCAGGGTACAAATATTGGTTTTTTGGTTATTTCTATATTAAGGCTTTGCCCTGTTATAGTGTAGGAGCCTGCAATTTCGCCCACCGGGCTTGACATTGATACGCTGCCTGCGCTATTATCGCCCTCAAACTTACCACCAGCTTTGGTTATACCATCCCTGGTTTTATTTACCATCTCAGTAACATCTCCTGTAAAGTTTATTGTAAAACTGCAACTGCTCATTTGTATTATAATTTGCACAAATTTAAAAGTTGTAATTGTTATTAGCCCGCTGAAACCATATTAATTTACCAGGCAACTATATTTTAACACAACATGGCAAACATTACCGCAGCCTATTTTTTGGCAAGCCTTTGCTCCTTTTGTATGGTATTGCCGTACAGCTTCAGCAAATTATTCAGCGGGCCTGCTGCGGGCCTGCCTTTATCCTGGTATTGCTCCATTGCTGCAAGGGTTTTTGTAAGTTTTAGTATAACAAAAAAATCGTTAAGGGCTGTATCTCTTGCCTCAACCTGTTTAGCCAGGTTGCGCAATGCGCCGGTATTGGTGTTATAAGCTTGCTTACTTTGGGCCAATACCCTCTGCATTTGTTTTCGCAACAGGCTGTCCTTAATACCGTCTGTAATATTGCCTGCATCAAGGTAGTAGGCAACATTAATGCCGTCATAATCTTCAAGGGGTTTTAGGGTGTCTGCCTTTGCCCGTTTGCAATCCGCCATTTCCTGCTCCAGTGCCTTTAACTGTGGTGTTGTATCGGCAATGCTTTGGTAAAGCTGGTTAACCACATCCTGCCTGGACGATTTGAATACATCACCCAGCGAACTTTCCTGCTCCAGCTTTACCGGAATCTGGGCTGCTTGTTTCGGCTGGCTTTCCCCGGCATTGCAGGCAACAAGTGTCATAACTACGGTAAGTGTAAAAAATATTTTCATACAAATGTTTTACAGTTAGATACACCCAAAGCAAAAATCCATAACTGTAAAGGCATTTAAGAAAAACCTTAACAAATGGCTGCCGCTGAAAAAAGATAAAATATATTTGGAACAATCATTCCAATCACTTTAACTTTGCGGAACAATCATTCCAAAATAAGAAATTATATGAGCAGGCTAAAAAACAAGGTGGCAGTAGTTACCGGTGGTAACAGTGGTATAGGTTTAGCAACGGCAATTGAGTTTGCAGCAGAAGGGGCAAAAGTGGCCATCAGCGGCCGTAACCAGGTTACCATTAACGAGGCAGTACAGCAAATTGGCCATGAAGCAATAGGCGTTAAAGCCGATGTGGCCAACCTGGCAGATATTGATACGCTGTACAAAGAAGTAAAAGCGAAATTTGGCAACATTGATGTATTGGTAGTTAATGCTGGTATATTTAAAGCTGCCCCGCTGGCGGATTTTACGGAAGAATTGTATGATGAAATTATTGACATTAATGTGAAGGGTGCTTTCTTCTCCATACAAAAAGCACTGCCCTACCTTAATGATGGGGCCTCAATAATTATTACCTCTTCTACCGTTAACGCTATTGGGCTGGCGAATATATCTGCCTATGCAGCAAGCAAAGCGGCGGTTCAGTCGTTGGCCAAAAGCTTTTCAGCAGATTTACTTTCCCGCAAAATAAGGGTAAATACGGTTTCCCCAGGCCCGGTTGAAACGCCCATTTTTGACAGGTTGGGTATGCCGCAGCACGAAGTTGAAGGCATGAAGGACAGCTTTGCCAATTTTGCACCAGTAAAAAGGCTTGGCAGCGTAAAAGAAATGGCTAAAGGTTATGTATTTCTGGCATCAGATGAATCTACCTATATGCTGGGCGCAGAACTTTTGCTTGACGGCGGGGTTAAATATATTAAAGGGGCTTAACTTACCTAAGCCGTAAACCTGCCAATAACAACACTGTATACTTAAAATTACAGTGAAGCATACTAAACGGGTGCCAGGTGTGTAACTGAGAACCGGAGATATTGAAACCGGCACCCGTATTTAGCAAAAAACAAGCTGGATTAACATAAAAATTGGTTACAAACTTTTATGTGGGCTGCGCAGCAGCTAACCGGCACAATAAAAAAGTATAGCTTTGCCCGGCAGGTATGGCCCTGCGGGCAAAGCTTATTTTATTATGGCAAGAACAAAAGACTTTAATGAAGAAGAAGTGCTGGATAAAGCCATTGAAATTTTTTGGAACAAAGGGTTTAACGGCACCTCTATGCAAGACCTTGTTGAGGGCCTTGGCATAAGCCGCAGCAGTATGTACGATACGTATGGCGATAAACACTCGCTTTTTGTTGCCGCCCTGCAGCGTTACAAAAACAGGGCACATAACAGCATGGCCTGCATTACAGACAACACTACCTCTGCCAAAGAGGCCATAAAAAGGCTGCTTGAATTAACCACCAGCGAAATATTAAAAGACAACCAGCACAAAGGTTGCTTTTTGGTAAATGCTGCGGTAGAGGTTGCCGCCCACGATGAAGATATTAATAAGGTGATTTGTGAAAACGATAAAGCCATTGAAGGCTTCTTTTACCAGGCCATAAAACGGGGGCAGGAAAATGGTGAAATTTCAACATCACACCAGCCTTTGGCATTGGCAAGGTTTATTATAAATAATATTACCGGTTTGAGGGTAGCGGCAAAATCAACCACGGACAAGAAAATTTTTACAGACATACTTGCCGTTACAATGAGCGTACTGGATTAGAGTGAGAATGCCCTTTTAACAAACAAGCATTCTTATCACCTACTCATACCGCAAAGCTACAATAGGGTTTAGTTTAGATGCTTTAACGGCTGGCCAAAGCCCTGCCAGCAAACCTACTATTGAACAAATAATGATACCGGTAAACACCCAGGCCCAGGGTACCACAAAACCTGTACCCAATACAATGGAAAACAGGTTACCTACCAGCACGCCAAATATTATTCCGAAAAGTGCGCCTAACAGGCTGATAATGGTAGATTCAAACAAAAACTGCGCGCGTATATTGCGTTTTTTACCCCCAATTGCTTTTATAAGGCCAACCTCCCTGGTACGCTCGTTTACGGCCACCAGCATAATATTCATCAAACCAATGGCTGCACCTAAAAGGGTTATCAGCCCAATGGCTGCTGCGGCACCCTGTATACTGCCCAGTAAACCAATAAAAGTTTCGGCAAGCTTATCACTTTTATCAATGGCAAAATTATCGTCTTCGGTAGGGTTTAACTTGCGTATAGCCCGGAACAATGCTGTAGATTCAGTAACGGCACCATTAAGCTGCTGCACATCATCCGTCATCACCCCTATACTAAACGAATTTGCGGCGTTTTGAATTTTCCGCACATTGTTGTAGGTGGTAATAATAACGTTATCCGCCCTTAGCAACGAGCTGGAACCTTTACTTTTAAGCACGCCTACCACCAGGTAAGGTACACCACCCACACGCACCACGCGGTCAACAGCCTTATCGCTTGCTGTACCAAACAGCTTTTCAGCCACATCGCTGCCTAAAAGGCAAACGTTACGGCCGCTCTGCACGTCAAGCTTATTAAGGTTGCGGCCAATGGATATGCTGTAACCATTAACGGCAAGGTAATTTTCATCGCCACCGCGTATGTTAACGTTTGGATTGGTTTTTTTCTGTTTGTAATGCACCTCGTTGCTGCCGGGGCCGCTTAAGGAAATACTAACCAGTGCAGGGTATTTAAAATTGGCTTTAAAAAGCTCTGCTTCGTGCAGTTGTATAACCTTGTCAAGGTTCGATTTCTTTTGCTTTTTGCTTTTATCAATTTTGGTAGTTTCGTTGTTATTGCCAAACCTGAAACGTTCCTTATAGTTGATTACAAAACCATTGGCCCCCATAAAAGAGAAACTCTCCCTCATTTTACCGTTCATTGCCTGTATGGCAGTAATAATACCTATAAGGGCCATAATACCCAGGGCTATTATAGTTACTGTAATACCTGTACGCAGCTTATTGCCACGCACTGTGCGGAACGCAAGGGAAAAAGAATCGCCTAATGTCATACAGAAGAATATTTTAATGTTTGCAAACGCGCCAATATACCCACGCTAAAAAGAAAGTATATCAGCCATTTGCCAACAACCTAACACATTATACCACACTAAAGATATAAGTGTTTTTTAGTATTACTGTAAAATACACGACAAAAGGAAAACTGCTGCGATGAATGGTTTTAAAAGTAGAAATAGTTAAGCACCAGGCTTGGCCATATACCGATGATGATGATGATTGCAGCCAATGCAATAAGGCCAAACTTAAGGCTTGGAGAAAACTCCTCGCTTTCGGCATTGCCTTCTTTAAAATACATGGCCTGTATCACCCTGAAGTAGTAGTAAACGCTTACGGCTGCAAACAATACAGCTACAATTACCAACCATGTGTAAGTGCCTGCCTTTATAACGGAAGCCAGCATATAGTATTTGGCAAAAAAACCGGCAGTAAGCGGTATGCCAGCCAGCGATAATAAAAATATGGTTGTTACAGCGGCTACCAGTGGTTGCCTTTTGGCCAGGCCATTAAAGCCCTCCAGTGTAAAATCTTTCATTTTAACCAGCACAGCAAAAATACCGATGGTGGCAAAACTATAGGCAACTGAGTAGTAGAGTATACCTTCCTTAGCAACATCGTTAAGGCTGAAAAGAGAAAACAGCATAAAACCGGCCTGTGCTATACTTGAATAAGCCAGCATACGCTTTACGCTCTGCTGAAATACGGCAGTAATGTTACCCACAAGCAATGTTGCCACTATAAGCACAGCAAACAATAACTGCCAGTTTATGCCAAATAATTTGTCAACATTT
>CAZRDD010000405.1:0-5049 GCA_964598675.1 uncultured Parafilimonas sp. | reverse complement strand
GTGCTTTGCAATGGCTTTCTGGAATAAGAAAGACCCTATTATAAAAGAGCGGTATTTTGGCCTTACGGGCAGCGAAGGCAATCACGGGGAAGATGTAAAGGAGTTTTACTACTACCTTGACAGTACCCCCACCCACAGCTACATGAAGATGCTGTACAAATACCCGCAAACGGAATACCCTTATAACTGGCTGCTGCAGGAAAATAAAAAACGTACCCGGCTTGACCCCGAGTTTGAACTTAACGATACCGGCATATTTAACAATCATAAATATTTTGATGTTTTTACTGAGTATGCAAAAGCATCGGAAGAGGATATACTTATACGGATAACGGTACACAACCGTGGAGCAGAGGATGCATCGCTGCACGTACTGCCTACGGTTTGGTTCCGCAATACCTGGGTGCTTGGTTACGATGATGTAAAGCCATCCATCATGTCGTCCAACGAAGGAGACGTTATACTGGAGCATAAAGAACTTGGCAATTACACCCTGCACCTTGATGTTAAAGCACCCGTGCTTTATTGCGGTAACGAAACAAATGCGCAGCGCTTGTACGGTGTACAAAATGTTGCGCCTTTTGTAAAAGATGGCATTAACGATTACCTGGTGCATGGAAACGCAAAAGCGGTAAATATTTATGCCAGCGGCACTAAGGCAGCGGTTAATTACGATGTTACCATAAAAGCGGGGCAAAGCATAACCCTGCGGCTGAGGCTTGAAAATAAGAACAACCAGCATGCCTTTGCTGATTTTGACAGTATTGTGGATACACGCATAAAAGAAGCAGACGAATTTTATACCGGTTTGCAGAATGATATTAAAAGTGATGACGAAAAAATGGTGCAGCGCCAGGCATTTGCAGGCATGCTGTGGAGCAAGCAATATTACCACTACAATATTCAGCAATGGCTGGATGGCGACCCTGCACAGCCCCCGCCGCCGCAGGAACGCAAAAACGGGCGCAACCACCAATGGATGCACCTTAACAATGGAGAGGTGATTTCTATGCCCGATAAATGGGAGTACCCCTGGTATGCCGCCTGGGACCTTGCCTTCCATTGCATACCCTTTGCACTGATTGACCCCGCTTTTGCCAAGGCGCAATTGTGCCTGCTAACCAAGGAGTGGTATATGCACCCCAACGGGCAGTTTCCGGCGTATGAGTGGTCGTTTAGCGATGTAAACCCACCGGTGCATGCATGGTCAACATGGAGGGTGTATGAGATTGACAAAAAAAACAACGGGGGCAAGGGCGATATTCCTTTTCTTGAATCGGTTTTCCATAAGCTGCTCATCAATTTTACCTGGTGGGTAAACCGTAAAGATGCTGAAGGCAACAATATTTTTGAAGGTGGTTTTCTTGGGCTTGATAATATTGGCGTTTTTGACCGCAGTGCCCCGCTGCCTATGGGCGGCAGGCTTGAGCAGGCCGATGGCACCAGCTGGATGGCCATGTACGCCCTTAATATGATGAAAATAGCGCTTGAGCTGGCCTGCAGCAACCCCGTTTACCAGGACCTTGCCACCAAGTTTTTTGAACATTTTCTTTACATCGCCGGTGCTATGGCAAACATGGGGGCAGATGATACCGGCCTTTGGGACGAAACAGACCAGTTTTTTTACGACTCCATTCGCTTTACTGAAAGGTCAAGCGAAAAACTAAGGGTACGCAGTATGGTGGGGTTGATACCACTTTTTGCGGTGGAGGTGTTAGACCACGATGTGATGACAACGTTTCCTGAGTTTACCGAAAGGCTGCGCTGGTTTCTTGATAACCGGCCGGAGCTGGCCAGCCTGGTATCGCGCTGGCAGGAGAAAAGCGGTGCCGAAACGCATTTATTAAGCCTGCTGCGTGGCCACCGCATGAAAAAATTGCTGGCCCGTATGCTTGATGAAAATGAGTTTTTAAGCGGTTATGGTATAAGGGCGCTGTCTAAATGCCACCAGCAACACCCGTTTGAGCTTTGGGTGAACGGCAATAAGTTTTCGGTGGAGTATACCCCCGGCGAAAGCACTACCGGCCTTTTTGGCGGCAACAGCAATTGGCGTGGCCCGGTTTGGATGCCGGTAAATTATCTGTTGGTAGAAAGCCTGCAGCGCTTTCACTATTACTACGGGGAAGATTTTAAAGTGGAATGCCCTACTGGCAGCGGCCAGTATCTTACCCTTAACCAGGTAGCAGCCTTTTTAACCAACAGGCTTAAAAAGCTTTTTTTGCTGAATGAACATGATGAACGGCCGGTACTTGCGGCTTACGGCAACATGCAGCACGATCCCCATTTTAAAAACTATATACTGTTCCACGAATATTTTCACGGCGATACAGGCCGGGGCGTAGGTGCTTCGCACCAAACCGGCTGGACGGGGCTGATAGCCAAACTAATACAGCCAAGAGAGGTTTGAGGGTGATGTGCTCCGTTTTGGATAAACAATTGATTGTTGAGTTTTAAAAGGCAGGCGCACCTTGCGATATTTTAAGGTAAATGATTTGCCTGTGTAGTTTAACGGTGGTTGCAATATGGCAGCCAACGCATATTTACAGTAATAAATGCAATTATGGCTTAACTTTTCGGCCTTAAAACTGTTATTGTAAAAAAAGAATGACTATCCGTTATTTGGTTTAGGAGTTTTTAACCGCATAGCCACATTAGAAAACATAAGAAACACATAAGGTTAGATAAAGGGCATAGAATATATAACTATGTTTTTCAAATGGTATTCTATGTTTAACTATGTTAGCTACTGAATCTATGTGGTTAAAGCTACCACGCCCCGTGATGGGTGAATTACACCTCCCGCAAACCAAATTACGGTTCGTCATTAAAAAAAGTATTATGGCTACAGTGTTAATTACGGGTGGTACGGGTACTATTGGCAAAAGGCTATCGGCCATGCTGGTTCAAAAAGGGTATAGCGTTATTATCTTATCCCGCAAGGGGCAAAACCCTAACCCTCAGTCGCCCATTGCTTACGCCTGTTGGAATGTGGAAAAAGGCGAGATTGATATCGCCGCTGTAACCAGTGCCGATTATATCATTCACCTGGCGGGGGCGGGTGTTGCAGACAGCCGCTGGACTGCCAGCCGTAAACAGGAAATTGTTGACAGCCGCACCCAAAGCAGTGCATTACTGGTTAAAACATTGCGCAATAACAAAAACAATATAAAGGCAGTGGTAAGCTCATCTGCCACCGGCTGGTATGGGGAGGATACCCCCGCTAACCTGCCCGGCGGGTTTACCGAGGAGGCCACCCCCGCCGCTGATTTTTTAGGCGATACCTGCCGTTTGTGGGAGGATAGCATTGAGCCTGTTACACAACTTGGCATACGCCTGGTAAAACTGCGCACGGGTATAGTGCTTAGTAACCAGGGCGGTGCCTATGTTGAGTTTAAAAAGCCGCTTAAAGCTGGCCTTGCCACCATAATGGGCAGCGGCAAACAAATGGTAAGCTGGGTGCATGTGGATGATGTTTGCCGTATGTACATTTTTGCCCTTGAAAACGAGAAGCTGCAGGGGGCATTTAACGCAGTGGCCCCCCACCCGGTAAGCAATAAAACGTTGATATTACAAATAGCCCGCACCCTTAATGGCAGTGTTTATTTGCCCGTACCGGCCCCTGCTTTTATGTTAAAGCTGATGTTGGGCGAAATGAGTATTGAAATTTTAAAAAGCGTAACCGCAAGCGCCGGTAAAATACAGTCGGCTGGGTTTGCTTTTTTATACCCTCGTATTGAAGAAGCAACTAAAGTACTCGCCGCAGAAAAGGGGTGAGGTATTACAGGTCCTCATTCTCAAACTTTTTGAGTGCAGCAAAGCAATAGATGAAAATGTAAACAACGCATACTGCCAGCAGTACAGTAGCTGATGGCGCATCCTGGTAAAATATTTTATTGCCAAATGTAATAGGTACCAATACATCGCTGGCTTCAAGCGGCATGTAATACCAAAAATTATGGCTGTTAAGCAGTTTGTTATCAACAATGCCGCCAATTAGCTGCTCAAATATCAATCCGTATAAAAAAAATACTGCCATGGCAAGCCCGCTGCGGCGCAGCAATACAGCCAGTATCATAGCAAAAAGTATATAACACAGCGATTGTATAAACGAATACCCTATGTATTCAATCCCGTCAAATGAAAAACTGCTGCTGAATGAAATACCAAATACCACTGCTATAATAAAACAGAAAAGGGTTGTTATAAGGGCAAGTATAATGGCGAACAATATTTTTGACACAATGAACTGCTTGCGTGTATAACCATCAATAATATTCTGCCTGTGTGTTTTAAACGTGTATTCGTTGGAGATAACCAGTATCATAAGCATGCCGGGAAAGTAAAGCAGCCAACTGCTTATCCACGCAATTGACTGGTATACCCTTGGAAAGTTATACGGAAAAAGTTCAATGGGCAGTTGTTTGCCTAATTTATCCTGTAACTGGTAGGCAACATAGTTTATGCCAAATAACCCCACTGCATATAACCCGAGGAATATCCAGAAAGCTTTATAATTTTTTACTTTCAGCCATTCTATTTTTAATAAATGAGCCATTGTATTAGTTATTTGTAAGTTCCAGGAACTTGGTTTCGAGGCTTTTCTTTTTCAACTGAAGGTGGTTAAGTACTACGCCATTGTTAAAGCAATGCTGGTTAATACTCTCCAGCCTGGCGGTGCCGGCGGGGTATAAAAGCTGTATGGATGCTGGCTGCCTTTTAATGGTGGTGTACCCCGTATAGCTTTGTAAAATAGTTTCCAGGGTGGCCAAATCGGCTGCGGCAACTTCTACAATATCCTCATTTACCAATACTTCATCCACATGGCCTGCGGTTATAAGGTTGCCGGTTTTTAAAATGGCTACATGGGTGCAAACTTTCTCCACTTCATCAAGCATGTGGCTGGCCATAATGATGGTTTTGCCTTCGGCGGCTAAGTGTTTAATAAGCTCGCGTATTTCGGCAATGCCAACAGGGTCAAGCCCGTTGGTGGGTTCATCAAACACCAGTACCTGCGGGTTGCCCAGCAGGCAGCTTGCTATGGCTAAGCGC
>CAZRDD010000404.1:0-5050 GCA_964598675.1 uncultured Parafilimonas sp. | reverse complement strand
CCATGCTGTGTTTAAAATCGTCGCCGTATTTCATAATGCCGGCTTCAATCATTTCGCGCAGCAGGTCATTACCTTCACGTGTACGCTCGCCCACACCTGCAAATACGCTCAAACCACCATGCCCTTTGGCTATATTATTAATAAGCTCCTGAATCAATACTGTTTTACCTACACCAGCACCACCAAACAAACCAATTTTACCACCTTTTGCATAAGGCTCAATCAGGTCAATTACTTTAATACCGGTAAGCAGCACTTCGGTAGCGGTGCTAAGGTCTTCAAAACGGGGAGGCAGCGCATGTATGGGGCGGCTGTTTGCTTTGCTAACCTGTGGCAGGCCGTCAATGGCATTACCTGTAACATTAAACAGGCGGCCGTTTATAGCATCGCCGGTTGGCATGGCTATCGCTTTGCCGGTATCAGTTACATCCATACCGCGTACAAGGCCCTCAGTACCATCCATCGCAATGGTGCGCACGCTGTCTTCGCCAAGGTGCTGCTGTACTTCGAGTACCAGTATATCGCCGTTTTCCCTTTTTAATTCCAAAGCGTTGTAGATTTCAGGAAGGCTTCCCTCAAAATGAACGTCTACCACCGCTCCTATGATCTGTTTGATCTTACCTTTATTGGCCATAAGTGAAGAAGGTTTTGAATTTTGGCGCAAAGGTAAGGGAAACGGAGTGTAAAAAACATAACCAACGCAATAGTTATGCGGCAAGGGCGTAAATGCCCAAAATCGGGGATAAACTGTGGGCAATAATTTAGGGGAGGCTGAGGGCAAACTGGTGCCGTGTATGTAATGGTAAGTTTTTAATTAATTGATTATCAGTATAAAAATTGCGTTTTTTTAGTTTGGGGCTGCTATTTTGAAAATATGCCGTACAACGCTTTGGCTATTGTTACAAACCCCCAGTTTTTTGCAGAAGAAACAATTGTTTCCTTAATATTTTCGTTTGGAGAAGCTTTTTTTCTAAAAAACATCCGCAGTGCAGCCTTTAAAAGCTGGAAAGTAGCCCCTGCAACCTTGTTGTTTAGAAAAAAGGGGATGATGGTACCCGCGGTGGATTTTATTACTTCAACAGGCAGCCTGTGGTAGCGTTCGGCCAAATCCCGCTCCTGCTGTTTTACCCGCATTTTCAAAAATATCTTGGCCGCCTGCAGGTCTTCCAGGGTGTTAATCTGTAATAGTTCTTTACTGCTCATTGGTTTCTTCTTTTACTTCTTCGTTGGTTTTTTCAAACACAATGTTTATAATCACATCAATCAGCCGTTTTTCAATTATTTTCTTCCGGTAAAAAATTACCAGCAACAGCAGAATGATATAGAAGCATGCTACAATACCAAACCCCCAAAAAAGGTGGTGCAGCAACTCGCCAAACAGGTAGCCCGCCATAATGCTTAAAAAAATAAGCACTAAAAAAGAGAACAGTGCAATTACAAATATGGAAAAAATAGTAGCTATCAGCTTGCTCCCTTTTTCAACAGCTTCCAGTTTAACCAGCAGCAGCCTGTTTTGTACATACTCTTCAATCTTCTGCCTCGACTCGTCAAAAAAATGCTCACTGTTATCCATACACTATTTTTAAGCTTTTGCTTCTTTAATTTTTTGTTCAAGGTCGTTTACAAAGGCTTTGCCTTTTGCCAGCAGGGCATGCAGCTCATCATTTGCATCATTAAATTTACCCCTGGCGGTATCTGCCGCATCGTCTGCCGCTTTTTTCAAATCTTCTATTATTTCTTTTCCTTTATCGCTGGTTAAAAAAAGCGCCAGGGCCGCACCCGCTACAGCACCTAAAATAATGCCACTTAAAAATTTATTATTCATATTGTTATTTTTTTTGGCAGATAATTTGTACCATGCAAACAACATTGCACAATATTAATCAACACTATGGAAAACCAACAGGACTATAAAATTAAGCAATACTTTTTTCTTGTAATCATTTTAATATTTGGATGGTTTTTATTTAATGCCCTTGCGGAGTTTTTTTCGGCTTTTTTAATAGCCGTTATCTTGTACATACTTAGTGAACCACTTGCTGACAAGCTTGTTAAAAAATGGAAATGGCGCAGAACCGCCGTTACTATTTTTGTGATGGTGCTTTCATTCTTTATTATTTTATTGCCCATCACTTTTTTCTTTACGCTTGTGTATGATAAACTTAAAATAATACTGGCCAACCCCGATACTATTTTAAATGGCATAAAACACATCAACGATACATTCACGCAAAAATATCATTACGAAGTTTTTTCAAACGATACCATTGCCAGTATTAAGGGCCGGTTAACAGATGTGTTGCGGGTTGTGCTTAACCAGGGTATGGGTTTTATAAGCACTATAACCATGATGTACTTTTTTTTATACTTTATGCTGCAGCAGCGCAGCCGTATGGAAGCGGCCATTGTTTTTTACCTGCCTTTTAAAAGAGAAAAGATATACCTGTTTGGTAAAGAGCTTGTTGCACAAACATTCAGTAACTCCGTAGGTATACCTCTTATTGCAGCCGCACAGGGCTTGCTGGCATTTATATGCTACCTTATTATTGGTGTGGGGCAGCCTGGTTTTTGGGGTGCTATTACTGCGTTTGTGTCTGTACTGCCGGTGCTGGGCTCTGCCATAGTATGGTTGCCTATGGCCGTGTACCTGTTTGCTACCGGTGCAAACTGGCAGGCCGTTGTTTTAATTGTTTGGAGTGCGTTATTGGTTGGCAGTATTGATAATGTATTGCGTTTTATGCTGGCTAAACGTATGGCAGATGTTCATCCTTTGGTTACGGTGCTTGGTGTAATTACCGGTATTAAATATTTTGGTTTTATAGGGCTTGTTTTTGGGCCGGTACTCATATCCTGTTTTATCATTCTGTTAAAAATTTACTATGCTGAGTACCAAAAAAATCCACCACACAAAAAAACGGTAACCGCCGGTAAAAAAAACCTGGTGCCAACCTATATGCAGCCTTTTTTGGGTATAAGGTCTAAAAAAAATAATACACCTTAAAAATAAATTTTTGGCCCAACTAAGCGGTAGTGCATTTTGTATAAATGCAGGCCTTACTATGGTTAATTTACCTATAAAGTTTGTGGTAATGGGTAGTTGAGACGCGCTTATACTTGAAAACTATTTGTTAATGTTGACGGCTGGCAGGTGGCTTGCATACTAAGGGGCTATATTCGTTATTACTTATGAGTAAAACATTACCCCTTCTGTCCATCGCGTTAATCAGTTTTGTTCAGGCTTTTGCTACCCGCGTAAGCGGAAATATCACAAATCAAAAAGGGCTGCCGCTTTCTTACGCATCTGTGCAGGTAAAAGGTGCTTCAAAAGGCACCACGGCAAACAATGAAGGCAAATATTTTCTGGAGCTCGAGCCAGGCAAATACACCATTGTTGTGCAGTTTGTGGGTTATGCCAAACAGGAGAAAAATATTACGGTTGCCGATAAACCTTTGCCCCTTGATTTTGAACTTGCCGAACAGCAGCTATCACTGGCAAATGTGGTGGTTAAAGCGGGTGGCGAAGACCCGGCTTATGAAATAATACGCAATGCTATTAAAAAGCGCAAGAGCTATTTAAATGCAGTGGATTCGTTTACCTGCGAGGCATATATTAAAACCCTGATGAAAACCCGTAAAGTGCCCAATAAAATATTTGGCCAGAAGGTTGATAAAAAAGATAACCTGGGGGTTGACTCCAATGGTAAGGGGATTATTTACTTGTCGGAATCCCTCACCCGAATTGCGATTAAAAAACCCAATACAATTAAGCTGGAAGTATTATCGGGCCGCGAAAGTGGTGGCAATGGGTATGGCTTTAATTTTCCAACCTTTATTAATTTTTACGAGAATAACGTTAATGTACTCACCACGCAGTTTGCACCACGTGGCTTTGTATCGCCCATAGCAGAAGGGGCACTGGGCTTTTATAAGTACCATTACCTGGGTTCTTTTTTTGAAGATGGCATTGAAGTAAACAAAATACAGGTTACACCCCGCAGAAGCTTTGAGCCACTTTTTTCAGGCATTATAAACATTACCGAAAACGATTGGCGTATACACAGCCTGGACCTGCTGCTTACCAAAAAAAGCCAGCTTGAAATACTTGATACACTGCAAATAAAACAAATACATGCGCCTATTACTGGTAGTGTATGGCGCACCAAAGACCAGACAGTTTATTTTACCCTTAATATTTTTGGTTTTGATGTAACGGGCAATTTTTTAAATGTGTATAATAAATACGACATAACACCCGGCTTTGGTAAAAAATATTTTAACAACGTAATTGTAAAATACGATACCACAGTTAATAAAAAAACGAAGGCTTACTGGGACTCCATAAGGCCCGTGCCGCTTGAACCTGAAGAGGTAAAGGATTACAAGATAAAAGACAGTGCTTTTCAATACCAGCGCGATTCTGTTTGGACGAAACACTACGTTGATTCCCTGCGTGAAAAAGAAGGCAAAATAACTGTTGCCGGTATTTTTCAAAAAGGGTTTACCCGCACCAGCTACCATTTACAAAACAAAACCACTTCAACCTTCCGCTGGTACCCGCTGCTGCCCGCTATGGAGTACAACACGGTAGAAGGGCTTGCCTTAAACGCATCCTTTGCATGGCGTACGCCCCTGCCCGGTAATAAAATGCAAATACTGCTTGAGCCGCACGTGCGTTACGGGCGTAACAATGGCCACTTTAATGCATGGGGCACAGTTGCGCTTAATAAACGGTTTTCAAACTTTAGGTTAGAGGAGCCTGAAAAACAAAACGGCACATTAAGCTTTAGTGGCGGTAAACGCATTAACCAGTTTAATAAAGATAACCCAATTACCCCCGGTATGAACGGGTTGTACACGCTGTTTTTTAACCGCAATTACATGAAGCTGTACGAAAATTATTTTGGCGAAATAAGCTACACCAACCGTACCGAAGGTGGCCTGCGTTATACGTTTAATGTTTTGTACGAAGACAGGTTGCCGCTGGAGAATACCACCAACTATTCCGTAATAAAATACAGCACCCAAAAGTTTACACCCAATTACCCGGTTG
>CAZRDD010000403.1:0-5074 GCA_964598675.1 uncultured Parafilimonas sp. | reverse complement strand
ATTTTTTACTGCATGTAACGAAAACACGGTAATATCTGCCAGTGTGCCGGTAATTTTATTGTTGTACCTGGCCCCGAATGAATGGGCTGCATCTGATAGTAAAAGGATGCGGCCCAGGTTTACCTGGGCTTCTGTGGCAGGGGTAAATTTTGCTCTAATGCCATCTTCCTGCAACAGGCTATTTATTGCATCGTAATGGCAGGGCCACCCTGCAAAGTCCACCGCAATAACCGCTTTGGTTTTTGGCGTAATAGCTTCGCGTATTTTTTGAGGGTCAATGGTAAAATCATCACAAACATCAACCATCACAGGTTTTGCACCAATATGCATAACTGCAAGTGCTGTTGCACAATATGTATAGGCGGGTACAATTACTTCATCACCCCGTGTAACACCATACCAATGCAGTACCAGCATGAGTGCTGATGTTGCCGAGTTTACCGCCAGTACATTTTCAACATTGCAGTAGGCGCCAGCTTCCTGCTCAAGCATTTTTACCTTGGGGCCTGTTGTAATCCAACCACTTTTAAGGGTATCAGTTACTTCATTTATTGTGTCATCATCAATGTACGGAGGAGAAAAGGCTATTTGCATAATGAATAGTAAGAATTTATATAAAACACTGCGGATATAAAGCTATTTGAGGTATTTGGCCATTTCAAGCATTTTTGGATGTTCCTTAGCAATAAACCACCCCTGTTTAGTATATGCGTTAACGGCTCTTGCATTGTCTTTTTTAACAGATAGTACCAGGCGATAGATGTTTGCCTTTTGGGCGTTATGCTCAAATTCATTCATTAAGGCTGCAAAAACACCCGAGCCCCTGTAAGCGGGATGCACGCCAATCACCACCAGGCCTACCCTTTTGTCAAAATTGCCTACTGGGGCAACCTGCTTATTGAACTCTTTTTTCTTAAATATTTTTTTTCTGATATTAGTAAAAATGAGAGGGTAAATAGCCATTATTTCTTTGTGAAAAAGAAGCCACGGATGTAATACAACGCCTTTTATGGCTTCCTTCATGGTATATTGAAGTATGCTGCTAGTAGACCCCTGGCCAGCATATTGTGGAATAAAGCCCCCACAGTAGCCTATTCCCTCCCCTGCATCATTAACTATGTGAAAAAGAAAACAATTTTGGTTAGCTAAATACCACTCAAACGATTTTTTTATATAGGTGTAGCCCAGCTTAGTGGAAAGTGAAGTACCAAAGCAAGTAGCATGACACTTAGCAATACCCAACAGGTCTTTTTTGGAAGATTTAATAATCTGGAACATGCAGCTATATAAATAATTTTAGGCTAATTGGGTACTTGTTGAAATGCTTTTACCTGTATGCCCCTTTTGTTTTACTTTTTTTGATGCTACAGGTTGGGAAATTATAAATATTAATAAAATAGGCTGCAAAGAAATTTTTAGCCCATTATGAACGATTATCAGGCAAAAAAGCACAAAAAAGTATAATGCAAACTGTCGGGCAACTCCTCTTTGCATGGTTATTTCTATAATCATAAAAATATAAAACCCCCAATAAGTAACCATGCCCAAAATACCGTGTTCGGCAATAGCCCTAATAAATTCGTTATGCGCGCCAGACTCAACATCGTATAAATGCCTGCGCACAATTTCTTTACTGAAATTGCCAGTACCTATACCTGCAATGGGGTCTGATTTGAAAATTTTAAATCCAATAGAAACAAGCTCATCCCTGCCTGAAGCACCTTCCTGGCTATATCGCTCCTGTATTTGGCCATTGGTGGTAGTGGTTACATAATAATATATGAAAAAACCAACAGGTATTAGTAATAGCAGTATTGCGAGGTTATTTGACTTTTTCCAGTTAAGTGCAAAATAGATAAACACAATTGCGCCAAGAAAGTAAAGCCCTCCCCTGGAAAAGCTTAAAAGCATTATACAGGTTATTAGTATAAATGCTACGATGTTCAATAAAATCTTTTTTCGTTGTAATTCATTTACAATTTCCAAAAAAAATAAAATACAGCCCATACCAAGATAGCCACTTATTTGAACGGGTGCAAGCCCGTTTGTAGATTCTGAGTTTGAATGACCCACATAGTCTATATGCCCACCAACATGTGCTGCTAATACGATTCCTGTTAGGTAAATGGCAGCAAATTTTAAGTGTTTTATGAGGGTATTAAGCAAGTTAAACGTAATAAAGTTTGAGGCAGACCATAATGCTACAACAAACAATAAAAAGCTGTTGACTATTGCAACCCTTGCAAAGCTGGGTTCATTTGTACGTAAGGCATCAACGAGTTCTATAATTGCATATAATGCAATTAATGTAAAAGACCGTGAGCGTAAGGTTATTTGTGTACCCTGCTTTAGCAGCAATAAAATAAAGCTTGCCAACAAAACATATTGTGCATAAAGGTTTAATACAAAGTGTACATTGCCCCTTATATAAATTTCGGTGTAAATTAAATAGGGTATTAGCTTGAAAAATTTTGCGATATTTCCCAAAAAAGCAAAATAGACACAAATAACGCTAAAGCCCATATACACAACACCCATAATAAAATCGGGTACTTTACCAGTGCCAACAATAAGGCCCGCTATTACTGCAATTAAATATTGTACAACAATAGGTGGGTTTATACTAACCTTATGTGATTGTTCGCTAATCAAAGTATTCGTTTATGGTGTTAACATACGTTTGCGCCCAGTTTTCTAATGTTTGTGTTTGCGCATAGGCACGCCCGTTTTCAATCATTTTTGGTAATTGCCCTGTATTTTTGCAAACATACTTGATAAGTGTTGTAAGGTTATTTATACTGTCTGCCGAAAATTCAAATCCTCTTTCTCCATTACCTGTCATTTCACCAGAAAGGGCCACTTTATTAAGCAAAGGCACAACTCCATGAAAAAAGCCCTCAATAGGCACTTTTCCAAAGCCTTCCACCAAAGCTGCTTGCACTAAGAAATCACTTTTTCGGTAAAGCTCCCGCAGTTGGCCGTATGTTTTTTTTCCGCATATATCAACATAATCTGCAAGGTTATGTTGTTTAACATATTCCTGGTAGCTTTCCTTTAGCTCCCCATCGCCCACAATATACAGGTGAAAGTTGAAATTTTCATCGTGCAGGGCTTTAAACGCATTTAAGATGTATTGCTGGTTTTTATTTGCATTTAAGGCCCCTACGGTTATAAAAACAGGGCATGCTATTCCTTTTGTACTAATCCTTTCTATACGTTGTTTTACCTGTTCCGTTTCTTCATTCCATTCGCCCAACGTGTATGATGGGCTAATGCCCTTCAACAAATTTTTGCCAAGCTTTTCTTCGTTAATATACAACCACGCAGGCCCTTTTAATAAGTGCTTTATCAGCCATTTTTGTAACCTGTAGGTTAATGGTTCTCCCTTATAATTGGCCCAGGTGCCTGTATAGGTGGCAAACATTTTAGCGCCCTTTATATAAAAATAAAGGAAGCCTATAATATTTAGATTATTAGGAAAGCGCAAGTAAACAATATCAGCCCCCTTACCTGCTCTTTTAAAGCCCTTAAGCCAGTTAGGTATATTTGCAACCAAGCCCAGCTTATCTTTATAGGAATTGCCCCCCGCATTCTTTAATGCAACAAAACTTATGTTTGTATTTGTATAGGCGGTAACTATTTTGTCGTTACCATAAGGTACAAACGGGCAGCAAATTACCGTATTAGTAAATAAGCTTGCCAAAGCCTGTATTTGCCTACAAAAAATATGATTTTCTGTTACAACCTCTCCTTTTTGGTTATACATATGCAGGCAGTCTGAAAAAATAGCCAAAGTCTTATATTTATTTTGCATGAAACCTGGGAGTGTAATTAAAGTTGCAAGGTATGAATTGTTATTGTGATAGCGTAAAGCCCAACGCGCTGCTAATACCTGATGTAGCCTTTTTGCTTTGTTTAATGTTAGGGGGGAGTTTTGGGAAGCCTATTGGGGATACGGATACAGCCTTTAACTATTTGCTGTTAAGATAAAAGCGCTATTTTTTTACCATTATTACACATTTTTTCTGCAATCAGCTTTGCACGGTAAAACTGTATGTATAGTACAGGTGATTTAACAATAGTAAGCAGTATACTAAAGGCCAGCATTTTACTACTGCGTTTGTACTTATATGGCACGTTACTTAGCATAATACCAATTAGTACCGCATTTTTATAAAGCTCAACTGGTAAATATTTTTTATAGAGGTATATAACACTTGGTATAGGCTTGGGGGCAAACCATTTTTTGGGCCTGAACCCATCCCAACTGCCCATTTCTCTTAACCCGCCGCTGCTTACTTTTAAATGTACCCTTGATGCGTTTGGGTTTGAAATGCTTTTAAACCCATTTAAATAAGCCCGGTAACCAAATTCGCCATCGCCCATGCGCTGGCCGTTAAATTGTTCATCAAAAAGGCCAATGCGTTTAAATACGCTCCTTTTTACCATGGCATTGCCCGAATCAAACTGGTCGGCCCAACGGAAATAACTGTAGCTGGCCGGTATTTTTTGGCCAACAGATGCCAGTGATACCCCTGCCGATATATCGGCCTGGTAATAGTCAAGGCATTTTAAATGTTCGGCAATCCAGTTCTCATCAACCCTGGAATCATCATCAAAAAATAGCAGGTATTCTGCAGAGGTTGCTTTAACGGCATTGTTTCTGGCTGTCCACAAAAGCTTTTCCTTTTGGTGATGTACTTTTAAGTTTAAGGCAAAGTTTTTGTAAAAAGCAGCATCAAAATTATCCGACTGGTCAAAAACCAGCACCTCAAAATTTTTATATGATTGCTTTTCAAGGTCAAGCAGTACATCACTAAGGTAAGTGTACCGGTTTAGGGTTGGTATAATAACTGCCACCAATGGCGCTTCTGCAATAACAGGTGATTGAAATGCAGTATATTTTTCATCTTTAAAGGGATGTTCAAAAACATTTATCCTTTTTATGGAGGATGCGGCTTTATACGCTGCCAACTCCTTAAACGGGTTTTTAAAGGTAAAAATACGTAGTACCAGGGCAAATGTAGCCCAGGGCGTACCCCAGTATTTTTTTATAAAGCGGTATTCATCTTTT
>CAZRDD010000402.1:0-5088 GCA_964598675.1 uncultured Parafilimonas sp. | reverse complement strand
TCAGTTCGCGGGCACTTATGTTTTTTATAACAAAACCGCTAATGTTGTTTTGTTGTATAAATGTTTTAATACCAGCATCGTAGTGCATGCTGATGAAAACAATTTTAATGTTATCAAAACGCTTTTTTATCTGCAGGGCAGTTTCAAGCCCATCCATATAAGGCATGTTTATATCAAGCAAAATAATGTCTGGCTGAAGCCGGTTTAAGGTTTGCATCAACAATTTGCCATTGTTTACATTTGCTATCACTTCAAAACCAGGTGTATTGTTAATAATAAACTCCACACCATCTGCAAAAAGGCCATGGTCGTCAGCAATAATAACTTTGGCGTTAGTAACAGGTTTTTCCATGCTTTATAAGGGTATATTTATAATGGTTGTTGTTCCGTTTGGGCTGCTGTCTGTATTTATTGTTCCTTTTAAAAACTTAACCCTGCCGGTAATATTTTTTAGTCCAATGCCGTTACCCCCGTTGGTATCATTGTTAAAGCCAATGCCATCATCCTCCACCATAATCTGAATATTATTTTGTTCAATCAATAACTGTATTGCCGCTTCAGAGGCCATTGAGTGTTTTATGATGTTTGTTAAAAGCTCATTTACAATACGGTAAATGGTAATGGAAAAAACCTCGGTCAGCTTGGCTTCATTACCCTCTGCAATAAAAGTGAAATTTGTTTTGCCCAATGTATTAAGGTCGTCAATCCTGTTTTGCAATACTTTTATTAAACCGGTGTTCTTAAAATCATTGGGCAAAAGGTTGTGTGCAATGGTACGTATATCGCCAACGGCTTTGTTGCTTAAAAAAAGGCTTTTGTTAAGATAGCTCTCAATCTCCCCCTTTTTTTTAATAGCGTCTGGTATATTACTTACATGCATGGCCAATGCGCTAAGGGTTGCGCCAACATCATCGTGCAGGTCTTCCGCAATACGTTTCCGTTCCTCCTCCTGTGCGGTTACAATGCTGTTTATAAGGCTGTTTTGATAGGTGTTAATTTCAGTAAGTAATACTTCCTTCTCCTTTTTAAACAGGTTATACCTGTAAACAATACCAAAAAACACAATAAGGGTTTCCACAACAAGGCCAATCTGCATATCGTTTGGGTGCCTTAGCTCAAGCGATGTGGCATTGTTAACCCCCAAATAAATAAGTACATACTCAATAAGGCCGGTAAACAAACAGAGTATTGCAGCAATGTAAAACCAGGCTGGCTTGTATCCCTGTATTACTTTTTCAACAGCGCTGGCAAAAAGCAATACCATTTGCACAATGGCAAGGCATGCCAATGTGCTTTGAAAAATGCCTGTAATAAATATGGTGGCAGCAGATAAAAAGAACAGGACGAGATAAAGGGTTGTTGAGCCGATGCATGCAATATTTACAATATCTACAAATAGTTTAATGCGGCTGTTGCTGCGTTTTTGGTTTAAAAACCATTGCATTACCCAGGCCATTAACGTTACACAAAAACAGGGTATCACATACCTTACAATACTTACAATAATAGTATTGTTGCCAGGATATAAATACTGGCTGTCAAGCCCTTGCGACAGGTAAATTTCGTATAAAATACAAACAATATAAAAGGCATACAGGTAGTGCAGTTTCTCGTTTAGCGAAATACCAAGAAAGATGTTTAATAAAAAAGCAGTAACCATTATACCGGTTATGATGCCGTTAATCATGTAAAACTTCTCTTCTTTTGCTTTAAAGGTATTGGTATCGCTTAACTGGGGGGCAAAAAAGGCATTATGGCCATTGCTTATGGTAATAGCAAGTAGTATGGTAATGCTTTGGCCCTGCTTAAGGGCAAGAGGAAAAACATTATCGTAATAGTGATAGTATTTTTGGTTGAAAGGATATGCAAATCCACTTTTGCCTAAATAATTAAAGTCTGCGCCAGATTTTGTATAGGCAATTACACTATATAATTGGGGATGGTTTAGTTGGTAGTAAAAAGTTTCGTTGTGCGGCAGGTTGTTTTTAATGGTGAGTACCAGCCAGTAATAGCTGGCAATGTGCTGAATATCATTGAACGTTACTGCACCATTAAGTTTTATAAACGCAGAAGCATTTACAGAATCAAAAACAAATGAAGGGCTGGCCTCTCTGCTGGCTTTATAAATATACAGGTGTTTGTTAACAGCATAATTGCCATTGGTATTTATAAACAGGGTGTCAGTTTTGGGTTGGCTTTTAACGGTTAGCGGTACACAGCAGTAAAAAATTAAGGTTACTGCTGTTAAAAGCGGTGTAAGTAAAAACCACCTGGAATATTGCTTTTGTATAAACCTCATTTTTTACCGTGGTAGTGTACAATATTAGCCATAACCGCATTTATATATTACTACCTGTAAACAGGTATACTCATAAATGTAAAGTTCTTATAATTTTATCGCGTAAACTAACTAAACGGTCAGCAGAGATGCCCCCCAGTTTTAACCCTAATGCCTTTACTATAAGCCTTTTACTGTAGTGTTTTTAAACCGCCACTAGTAAAAGGTTTTTTGTTGCAATTAACTTAACCCACTTTTTAGCTTAGTTACCCATATAAGCTGTGCAGAAAATATATTTTCGGCAGGTGTAGGCACAAAAATAAAAGGCAGCTTTTAAAACTGCCTTTTAATGTATTTATGACTTGTTACAAACGTAGTTACTTTAAATATTGTTGCTTAGTAACGGCCGCTGCCACCTTTGTAACCTCCGCCACCGCCGCCTTTGTAACCACCGCCGCCACCGCCACGGTTATTGTCCCTTGGGCGGAAACCACCGCCACCGCCAGAACCACCTGTGCCGCCGCGCCTGTCTTCAGCTTCTTTCACTGAAAGTGTTTTGCCATCAAGCTGCGCACCGTTAAGGCCGTCAATAGCTTTTTTGGCTTCTGCACTGTCCGACATTTCCACAAAGCCAAAGCCCCTGCTTTTATGGGTTTCTTTGTCTAAAATAACTTTAGCAGAACTAACAGCACCATATTCTTCGAATATTGCTTTTAATTCATCATTGTCTACGTCGTAAGGCAGACCTGCAACAAAAAGGTTCATGAAATGGTAATTTTTGTAAATGTAAGCAAGAGAAGCTAAAAAAAATATATTTTATTGAAAGATTCATTTTTATTTTAAACATCTCGTTTGCAACCGTTTTACGCCTTTTGGAAGGCCAAAAAGGGTGGAGGAAACGCTTCTACTTTTTTGAAACCGCATCCTGCGCACCTGTCGTTATTTTAAATGAAAATACCAGTATCGGATTTGGGTGCTACCGTTCCATCAATAAATTGAAGCATTACTGGGCTAAAACTGTTATAAAAAACTATATAGCGGAACAATAGTAGAATGTTAAAATATAAACGGTACAGATTCGTCATTCCTGTTTAGAGTGGCTTATATTTATATAAACAGGTTACTAAAGCAGCATTTTTTTGTATGGATGAAAACCCACCTTTTCATCAACAAATAGCAAACCCATTAAATTTATAACTAATAGCATATTTCGTGAATACCATCCTTGATATTAAAAACCTCGGAAAAAAATACCAAAGTGCCGGGCGAACATTAACTGTACTGCACGATGTAAGTTTTGCATTGGAAAAAGGCTCTACTGCGGCAATTGTTGGCCCATCCGGCAGTGGCAAAACCACCTTGCTGGGGCTATGCGCCGGCCTCGACCAGGCCACTACCGGCAGCGTTGAACTAAACGGTATAAACCTTAACAATTTAACCCAGAACAAATTGGCGCAGGTACGTAACCGCTATGTAGGCTTCATTTTCCAAAACTTTCAGCTATTGCCCGCCCTTACAGCGCTGGAGAATGTAATGGTACCCCTTGAACTGAGGGGCGAGCGCAATATAAAAACAAGAGCCATTGAGTTGCTTGATAAAGTTGGCCTGGCAGACAGGGGGCATCATTACCCCGCACAGCTCTCCGGTGGCGAGCAGCAACGCGTAGCGCTGGCAAGGGCTTTCTCAAACAGGCCGGAGATATTGTTTGCCGACGAACCAACCGGTAACCTGGATGATGATACCAGCGTTAAAGTGGTTAAGCTGCTTTTCGATTTAAACCGTGAAGCCGGAACCACCCTGCTGCTGGTAACACACAACCCCGAACTGGCAGCCAAAACACAGCGCATCATCAGGATAAAGGGTGGTACGCTCGTTTCCGATGAAGAAACAGCCGAAGCAGGCAGGGAAACCGCCGCCAGCCTTCACCACTAAATACAACGCCCTGTTCACCAAATTTAACCCGGAGTGGCGCGGTGGTAATAACCACTCAGCCATTTGCTTTTAACATGTACACAAATGACTAAACTATATTGGCTTTTTAACATGGCATGGCGCGACAGCCGTAAAAACAGGCCCCGGCTGCTGCTGTTCATATCCTCCATTGTTTTTGGCATTGCAGCACTGGTAGCCATCTACTCCTTTGGGTACGACCTTAGGCGAAGCATTGATGAGCAGGCGGCCAGCCTTATTGGTGCAGACCTCTCCCTATCAACCAACAAACCGGTTGATAAGAAAACCTTGCCCTTTATAGATTCGATAAGTCCCATCCGCTCCGAGGAACACAGTTTCGTTTCTATGGTGTTTTTCCCAAAAAGCAAAGGCACCAGGCTGGTGCAGGTACGTGCACTGCAAGGGGATTTTCCTTATTATGGCGAGATAGAAACCACCCCGGCAACCGCTGGCCGAAACTTCAGGCATGAAGGAAAAGCTTTGGTAGATAAAACCCTGATGCTGCAATATAGTGCCGGAATCGGCGACTCCATAAAGGTGGGAGAGGTTTCGTTTGTGATAGCTGGTATATTAAATAAAGCGCCTGGGCAAACCGGTGCATCCAGCAGTGTGGCGCCGATTGTGTATATACCCCTGCAATACCTGGATAAAACCGGGCTGGCTAAAACGGGCAGCCGTATTGAATACACCTTTTACTACAAATTAGCTATTACCGTTAACGCTGCAAAACTGGTAGACAAACTTAAACCCCGCTTTGATAAAGAGGACTTTAACTACGAAACGGTTGAAACCCGCAAGGAAAACACCGGCCGCTTTTTTGGCGACCTTACCCGCTTTCTCTCCCTGGTGGGGTTTATTGC
>CAZRDD010000401.1:0-5098 GCA_964598675.1 uncultured Parafilimonas sp. | reverse complement strand
CGGACAGATTCATTATCTGTAGTTGCAGCAAAAGCGGTAAGTGCTGGCGGCGACCACGATGCGCTTAACAAAAAACTTTACGAGGCTGAGCAGCAACTGTTGCTGGTAAACGGCCTGCCCCGCAGGGGTTGGTACAAACACGCTTTGTACGCACCCGGCTTTTATACCGGCTATGGTGTTAAAACAATGCCCGGCATACGCGAAGCTATTGAACAGCGCGACTGGAAAGAAGCCCAGGAACAAATTAATATAGATGCAGAAGCCATTAACAAACTGGCTGCATTTTTGGGTGGTATAAATTAGTGTAAATATAAAATAAAGGCGGGCTATCCTTACCTGGGTAGCCCGCCTTTATTTTATGTAACAGCACCAGGTTGGCCAGCATGGCATTTTTGGTATACTCGTATATTCTCAAAAATAATTTAGATAAACTCCTTAAAAACTTAGGTGAAATAAAAAAATTGCCTATGTTTGCATTCTCTACCAAATAAGTAGACTATTAAATGTTACCAGTTCAAACTTATAAAATTAAGCAGTTAACCGTCAATAACAATAAGGCTATTGCATGCTGTTGTTGCTGGTAACATTCTCCCGTCTCCTGCTACCATTTATTTACCCGGCTTCAGCAATTAAATCAACATTCTATGGCACATACACATCCATCTTTCACACTTTCAACCTCATTAACCAGCGAGCAGCTTGATTTTTTTAACCAGCATGGCTTCATTCATTTTAAAAATTTTCTGCGGCCCGAAATCGTTGAAGCTTTTATAAAAGCTTCAAAAGAAGTTGAGAGCAAGTGGATTGAGCAGGGTGTTAAAAAAGTAAACGGTGTGCCCATTAAATATGGCACTGACCTTGACGGCAAACCTATTGTACAGCGTTTTGCCTTTATTAACCAGCATCATGCACTGTTTTCAGGTTTTTTGCAGGAAGATGAACGTTTGCAGGCATTATTGGGTTTTATTGGCGAGGGTGCAAGAATTGGCAGCAGCGAAAAAGACGGTATGGTTTTTAACCATTACGTAAACGGCCCCAAAAGCAAGTTTACGCGCATGGGTTGGCATACCGATGGCCTGCGCGACATTTTTTTGGGGCAAAAGCTAAGCCCTATGCTTAATGTTGGCATACATTTAAGCAATCTTAAACCCGAAAATGGCGGCCTTAGAATTATACCCGGCACACACAAACAAAGCTTGTATAACTTTCTGTTTCGTAAAAAATATTTTATTGATAATAACCCCGATGCGGAAGAACTGGCCATTTTACCAGCAGCGGGCGACCTTACCGTACACGATGGAAGGTTATGGCATAGGGTGGCCCAATCATCTGTGGTGGGCGAAGCAAGCAGGCGCAGGGTTATTTATATCCCTCTTATTGCAGGCAGGTATGCCCCGAAAAACGAACACAGTGCTACCCCAATTTATCAGCGTTTTGCAGCTTTGGCAAAATAAAATTTACTAATTTTGCGTTTTATTATGGTGTCGAGACGATTAATATACATAGTTTTTACGTTATTTATTTTACCATTATCTGCAAGGCCGGTGCTGGCCGGGCCCGAAAAGGTTAAAGCGCACGCGTTTAGCGATGAGTTTCCTGAGCCGAAGGTTGAAAAGCAATTGCTTTACCTGCAGCGCGACCCCAACATCAATACCATTGTGTACAGCCTCAACCTGAAAAATAACGAGCTGGATGCAGACAACCCGGTACATGCTTTTTGGATTAAATATGCCGAAGGTGCCAAGGTAGAGGAACTTAATTTTATTCAGCGAAAATTTGCTTTTGGCATTTCTGCCAAACAAACCAGTAAAGACAATTACGACCTGCACATAGCCGCGTATAAAAAATACACCCTGCATTTGCTTAAAGATGCTGCCGGGCAATACCATATTTATGGCAATATCAACAACAGGCTTGCCATTATGCAGCGTGTGTTTATACGTATTAATGGCGGTGCACTTTTCTTTCCCAACGTGGTTTATATTGAATTAAAGGGTACGGATGCCGCTACAGGCCAGCCTTTGGTACAGCGGTTTAAACCATAAAGTAATTTTCACAATTCAAATGGCCGGCATTGCTTTTGTTTAAGCAATTTTGCGGTATATGAAGCAGCAATGTGTATTGCCGGGCAGCCGGTTTTTAATGGTGTGTTTTTGCTTTTTTGTTTTAAATACAGCCAACGCACAAAAAACTACTATAGGTAGCTTAAAGTTGATTGGCAAGTATGTTGTGCCACACAACTTTAATTACCAGGGCACCACAGTTGGAGGCCTCTCCGGTATAGATTACGATTCTGCCAAAAAATGCTATTACCTTATAAGCGATGACAGAAGCGCCATAAACCCTGCAAGGTTTTATACAGCCAATATTGCAACCAGTGCTAAGGGTATTGATACCGTTATATTTACAAAAGTTACCAGTTTTACACAACAAAATGGCGGCACTTACCCCAACAGCAAGCAAAATGCCGCCCACACGCCAGACCCCGAGGCGTTACGGTACAACCCGCTTACCGGCAAAATTATTTGGAGCAGCGAGGGCGAGCGTATTGTAAAAAAAGGCGATACCGTTTTGGAAAACCCGGCAGTAACCGTTGCAACAATAAATGGCAGGTATATTGATACGTTGCCCATACCAGCCTTATTGCACATGAAGGCTACCGAAAACGGGCCAAGGCAAAACGGTGTTTTTGAAGGGTTGGCGTTTGCCGATAATTATAAAACCCTGTTTGTTAGTGTTGAAGAGCCGTTGTACGAAGATGGCCCCCGTGCTGGTGTAAAAGATACTGTTACATGGGCACGTATACTTAAATACGATGCCATCACCAAAAAACTAAAAGCAGCGTACGCCTATCACTTAGAGCCGGTAGCCTACCCGCCCATTTTACCAAATGCCTTCATTATAAACGGTATACCAGATATTTTGTACGCAGGCAACAACAAACTGCTGGTAATGGAGCGCTCCTTTTCCACGGGCCGCATGGCTTGTACCATACGCATTTATGTAACCGATGTTGGCAAAGCATCAAACATAGCAGGTAATACCTCTTTAAAACAAACGCCACCAGAAAAGCCATTGCAAAAACATTTGCTACTAAATATGGATGATTTGGGTATATATGTAGATAACGTGGAGGGTATGACATTTGGCCCTGTTTTACCCAATGGGCACAAAACAATGGTAATGGTAGCTGATAATAATTTTTCAATGATGGAAAAAACACAGTTTTTTTTGTTCGAAGTATTGCCGTAATATGTTGTATGCCGCCCTGCACAACTAAATTGCTTGTTGGGTGTTATATTAGCCAAAGCAGTATTTTACATGAGCAAAGTTTACCATATTAAAACCGTACAAAAAATACCTGTTGGTATTGATAAAGCATGGGATTTTTTTAGCAGCCCGCACAACCTTAAAAACATAACCCCGGCCGAGCTGGATTTTAAAGTAACCAGCCCCACTTTTGGCGAAAAAATGTATCCAGGCCAGGTAATTGAATATACCATAAAACCGCTTTTAGGCATTAAACTTTACTGGATGACCGAAATAACCCATGTTAAGGATGAGGCCTATTTTGTGGATGAGCAGCGTTTTGGGCCATACACCATGTGGCACCACCAGCACCATTTTACTATAATTGAAGGCGGTGTTGAAATGGTTGACATTGTACACTATAAAATACCTTTTTGGTTTGTTGGCGATATTGCCAATGCCATATTTGTACAAAACCAGTTACGCAAAATATTTACCTACCGCTACAAGGCCGTTGAGGATACATTCGGCAAATGGCCCGGCCAGTTGCCAGACGTTCAATTTATTATGCAGTAAAAGTTGACGGGGATTATTTTTAGCGTTTTACGCCTGTGTAAACTGCCAGTATTATAATATGCCATGCTGGCAGTTAGCACACCACAGCTGCATCCGGCATAAAATATGCATTATTGTTGCAAAGAGCATATATGGATAGCCAGAAAAAAGAAACTTTGAATGATATATTACATGGCGAAAAGCCTGTTTTGGTAGATTTTTCGGCAGAGTGGTGCGGCCCCTGTAAAATGATGCCGCCTATTTTAAAGCAACTGCACGATAACATGGGAGATAGTGTAAGAATATTAAAGATAGACATTGATAAAAACCCGGCCCTTGCATCGGCATACAATGTTCAAAGCGTGCCTACGCTGGTATTGTTTAAACAGGGCAAGCCGCTTTGGCGCCAATCGGGCGTTATGCAGGCAAAGCAACTGGAGCAGGTAATACGCAGCAATGCTCGTCTTTAATATTGTTGTTATCACCAATTGTGGCAATGGCTTGCTGCAAGGTTAGTATATCTGCAATGCTTTTGCTACATTCCTTAAAAAACACTTGCTTGTGATGAGTTTCAACATATAGTGTAAAACATTACAAGGCCCGGCTGTAAACCGGGCCTTGTAATATAATAATTATTTACTGCTTACTTATTCGCTCCTTAAAGCATTAACAGGGTTGTCCAGCGATGCTTTTATGGTTTGAACACTTATGGTAAACAGGGCAATAATAAGGGTAGCCACCCCTGCTGCAGGAAAAATCCACCAGCTTATGTTTATTTTATAGGCAAAATCCTGCAGCCACTTGTTTAAAAAATACCAGGCAACAGGCGTAGCTATTAAAAATGCAACCAGCACCAGTATTAAAAAATCTTTTGATAATAAGGTAGTTATTTCTGCCAGCGAAGCGCCGAGCACTTTACGCACGCCAATTTCTTTGCGGCGTTGTTTCATTACCAGCGATACTATTGCAAACAACCCAAGGCACGAAAGCAGTATGGCCACGGCAGCGGACGAAAAGAAGATAGAAGACAACTTTGCTTCTTTTTCGTACCAGCGGCGTGTATTTTCACTGAGGAAAGATGCTTTTGTGGTATTGCCGGGTTCAATAGTGCTGTAAACATTTTTTATACTTTCCAATGTTTGTATTGGGTTGTTGGTTTTTACTTTAACCAGCAGGTATCCAAGCGAGTTGTTTTTGTTCATTTCAAAAGTAATCGGCACAATTTTCTCGTGCATGCTGTAGAGGTGAAAATCGGGTATAATGCCTATTATATTCCACCGGGGTTGTGCGCTGT
>CAZRDD010000400.1:0-5110 GCA_964598675.1 uncultured Parafilimonas sp. | reverse complement strand
ATGAAACAATCAGCAACTGAACAAATAAAAATTAATTTATGAAAAAGATATTACTAATTACTTTAACTCTTGTTTTGTATTTCACTTCGCAGGCACAGATAACCGGCAGTTTTGTGGTAGGAAGCGCAAGTTCTTCAACAACCTATTATCCGGTTGTGTTTACTGACAATGGATGGTTTAGCAATGTTGCCACAGAATTTACACTCGGCAGGTCCTCTGTTCACCAGGATGGCACCTGGCATGGTTCGGAAATAGCAAAATTCAGGCTTCATGTGAATGCTTGGGGCAATGGTGCAAATTTTATTGATGCAGATATTGTCCAAAATCAGAGCGGTGGAGTGGTAATTAATAATTTTATAGGGGGTTGGGCCGATGCTACTATAGCCAATTCAACCAAAAACTTTGTTATTTGGTTACGCGGCGGAGCAACCACGTATTATTATAGCTCAAATTATGCCATAACCCCTGTCGTTTATGATGGCGTATCAAACTCTTTACCTTATACAACACCTACCGACGGTGTGGTGTTCAACAGTAAAGCCACACCCGACAATTATGTAAACCAGCAGGGTACGTCCTTTTCTCGGCCTATTTATGTGTATGGAACTGCTAACAATTATTTTGCAGGTAATGTGGGTATTGGTACTGCGACGCCACAATCACTGTTACAGGTAGTGGGAGATATTACAGTAGGCCAGGGAGCCGGCCAGGGAACTGCCAAAGCAGGCCGTTTGTTAATAAGTGATGGCACCAATGGTACTGCTTCAATAAACGGCAATCATACGGATAATAGTAATGTTGGTATTGATTTTACCGTACTAAATGCCAGTACCGCTTTAGATGCTGTAAGTATAAAACCGACGGGCAATATGGTAATAGGTCAGCCTACTGCAGGCAACCCATATAACGCTAATTATCTGCTGGATGTAAAGGGGTATGCCCGTGCAAACAAGCTGGTAGTAAACACCAACGGAGCCGATTTTGTTTTTGAACCAACCTACAAGTTAACCCCACTTAATAAAGTGGAAGAGTTTATTAAGGCTAACCATCACTTACCCGGCATAGAGCCTGCTGCTCAAATGCAGAAGGACGGTGTGGATGTGGGCAGCAACCAGGCCAAGCTGTTGCAAAAAATAGAAGAGTTGACGTTGTATGTGATTGAGTTGAAGAAAGAGCTTGACTTACTTAAAAAAGATAGTAGCTGCAAATAAAATACTTAATATAAGGTTATCGGTTAAAAATAAATTAGAATATCAAATTATGAAGATAGTACCAAAAACTGTTGTGTATATAATTCTATTACTTCTATATACCACAATTGATGCGCAAAATTCAGAGTTTAAATTGCATAATTATCACCCAATATCACCTTCGGCATTTGAATTCTTGAAGTATACAGATATGCCTGTTGATAAATATAACGGCACTGCCGATATTAGTATCCCCATTGATGAAATAAATGTGGATAATATAAAACTGCCTATAAATATTTCTTATCACACGGGAGGTATTCGTGTAAATGAAGAAGCTAGCTGGGTAGGTATAGGCTGGAATTTAACATTTGGCAGCATAGTTCAGGAAATAAATGATGTTGATGATTATGGAACAAATACTGTAAGGCTACAGCCGGACTGGATCGAAAGTCCAGTTCCATCTAATTATAGTCAAAAGATGATAGATTTAATAAGTCTAATTTTGACACCAGGTTATAATGACCCTGTGCCTGTTGTACCTCCTAAGCCACTATATTCATATGAAATATATACAGCATACCCTGCATACCCCACCCCATTATTTTACCTACCTATTAACGGAAATAGAGATAATCAATTAAATGCAACGGATTTAGTAAATAACCCGAATTTTGATTCTGAGCCCGATATTTTTACTGCAAATTTTTTGGGTGTAACTCTAAGGTTTATTAGAGATCCAAAAAGTAATAAGATAATTGTTTTAAACAAACAAGGATATGATGTAATTAGATCAAATGATGTTTACGAAATATTAACACCAAATGGAGAGCAGGTTTGGTTTGAGCAATTTAATACCGTAATTAGTCATTCGGAAACAAGCGGTGGTATCGGTAATACCGGTTTTTCAACTACCAATCCATTGCCATCTTCTAAAATTTGGATGCTTACCAAAATAATTACTAAAAACAAAAAACAGATTTCGTTCACATATAATCAAGGCCCAACTGTTAATAATTATCCTGCTTATTCTGAAAAGTGGGATACTGTTTTAAGTTCTGTAACAAATACGTTTGGCGGAAATTATAGCGGTGTGGAAGGGTTCACGTCATTCCCTGTAAATGGAATCGGGCGAACTTTTTCATACTCTTCTGAAACGAGATTTTATTTGAATTCTATAACTTTTCCTAATGGAGAAATTGATTTTATTACCTCAAGTAGAAATGACTTGCTTGGTGGGCTAAAATTGGATGCAATACAAATGGTTGTAAATGGTACGGTAATTAGGAAAAGTAGTCTTTCTTATATTTATTCAGACGCTAGTTCGGTTGGAGGTAATAAATATCAACCTTCAAATTCAGCCAGTTTTGGAAACACTCCAGATTTAAGGCTGCAATTAACGTCAATCAATGATAATAATGGGGGGGTATATAACTTTACATATAATAGTACGCCATTACCATCAAAAAACTCTTTGGCAGTTGATTTTTGGGGATTTTATAACGGACAGTTATCTAATTCCAGTCTCATCCCTAATCCCACACGTTTAAATAGTTCTCAGTTATCCAATATATCTGGTTTGCAGTCCAATGGTAATAATAATTCAGCCAACCTTACTTATGCGCAAGCTGGAATTTTGACCGCCATAAAATATCCCACTGGCGGTAAAACTGTTTTGGAGTATGAGCTAAACACCTTTGATAATTATGTAGTTCCAGACTTTAGTACCACAACAAATACATTGTCACATGGTGCTGGGTTACGTATAAATGCTATTAACTACCAGGCTACGGATAATGTAAATGCAGTAAGGACTATTTTTTCTTACATAGGAGGCAAAGCCTCGTCACCATTACAATTGTGCCGCCAATACGCAGTGAATGCTTTGTTTTTTCCTGGGGGGACATCACCAACTAATTCCAACACAACTTACCAGGTGGCAGAGATTAATTCGCATGGCTTTTATAGTTCAAATAGTCTTTCTTCTGGTAACTATGTTGGATATGACGAAGTAATAGAACAACAGGTTAATGGAGCAGCTTCGTTGGGGCGAACTGAATCATATTTTGTCAATAATCCAGACAATGTTGCGAATACAGCTGGCGCATCACCTTCTGTATTAAATGCGGAATTGCCAAGTACAAAAAAAATACTAACGAATTCTAATGGAATTATTCAGCCTACCAATGGAAGCGAATACCTTGTTTTGTATTATGATGATGGTGGGAATCAAATAAAAAAAATATCAAAAACTTATCTGACAACGCCTTCATATTCAGTAAGCGATTTGTATTATGGTACCCGCTTCTTTGGATACTCTAGCATTTTTTTTGGTGCTGTTAGCGCGAATGCTGCTACTCAGATGGGGTCGGTACCAAGAACACTTGCTGGCTATTATCCAATTTACGATGTAGAAAGCGAACCTTTAAAGACTGAGACTACTGATTATACGTTAAGCGGGCAAAGCCTTGCAAGCTATGATATTTATTATTTCGATTATTATGATCAGCTAGTATCATTAGATAAAGGATTGTCAGATGGAGGGCACATTCTGCAGATATATACACACCCAACCAGCGATTTAAGTAATTCTACAAATCAAAATTTAGTAAACGCGCATAGATTTAGCGAAGTTGTATCATCAAAAAAAATTAGATATTTTTCGGACAACTCTACGAGTACGGAAATTGAAAATTATAATAGAGAATATGCTGTTTTAGCGGACAAGATAGTTATCACAAAGACTGTCGAAAATAAACATCCCGGTACAGGAGAGTTCCCCTCTATTGTAACTTATGATAAATATGATGCAACTAATGCTAATCCCCTTCAGTTTACTTCTAAAGGGCTTAAATCAAGTTTAATGTGGGACTATAATGGCGAGTATGTAATAGCTGAAATTAAAAACGCTGCTAGTAATGAAGCCGCCTATACCAGTTTTGAAGCTGATGGATCTGGTAATTGGTCAATTCCTTCTACAGCAAGAGCCGCTACTGGGTATACTGGCAGCAGCGCGTATTTACTTAGCAATGGTAATATTACAACTACCATAGCAAATGTGGCTAAAAGTTATGTTGTTTCTTACTGGAGCCAAAATGGGAGCGTCAATGTTAATGGTGTTGCAGCCTCACAGGGCGCTACTCATAATGGCTGGACATATTTTGAGCATATTATACCCGCTGGCGCCACAAGCGTTACCGTAAGTGGTACTTTTACTATTGATGAATTGCGAATGTATCCGGTAGATGCACAAATGCAAACTTATACTTACTTGCCATTAATTGGCATCAGCAGCCAATGTGATGCCAAAAATTATGTAACTTATTATGAATATGACGCCCAGCAACGTTTGTATAGACTGCGCGATCAGGATCGTAATATCATAAAACGTTATGATTATAAATATCAGCAGGTGCCATAAGTACAGCACGGTTATTAAGCTAAATTATAACAACAATATTTTATTTTAATGTAAGCTCCATGCATACTACTAAACATTTTTTAATTGCAACGCTTATTTTTGGTATTTGCCTTAAGGGTATGGCCCAGGTTACAGTACCATCAAATGCTCCTTCTGTAGGGTTGTTGCCAGCTCCATATGGAACGCCTGTCTCTGTTCCATCAGCCTATAATGCCGGAATCCTTGTTAACTACATGCGTTCATGGGTGCCAAGATACCCGGTAACCAGCGATGCCACAATTACATCAACAACCGATGTTACCCAGGTAAATGTAAAAACGCAGTATTTTGACGGATTGGGCAGGTCTTTACAATCGGTAGCCTACCAGGCATCTCCCAACAAAAAAGATATTGTCACGCCAATAATATACGATGCCTATGGTAGGGAGCAGTATAAATACCTCCCCTATACCGCAACAACAACTGACGGGAGATTTAAGCTGGATCCTTTTACTGATCA
>CAZRDD010000399.1:0-5121 GCA_964598675.1 uncultured Parafilimonas sp. | reverse complement strand
CACAGCCAAGCATAAAAATATAACGGGCTGCCACCGTACGGTTCATAAGCACAGCGGCCAAAAACATACCAGCAGCATTGCCCAGCACATTCAGGTACTGTATATGTGCAACACGCTCCGGCTCCCAGTTCCAAACCTTGCCCATTACTGTGTGGCAAATATTAAGTGTAGCCCGCGAAATATAAAACAGTATAAACAGCAGCAAGCCTGTGCGTAAATTGGCATACCTAAAAACAGTAAGGTTAAACAAGGGCCTTTTTGTAAGCAATTGGCGTACTAAAAACAGGCCTCCTGCCACGCAAAACCCCATACCCGCCAGAATAATTTTGGAAGATTGAAACCAATATTCTTTTTCGCCATATACCAGTATGTAGGCACCGCACAGTATAGCGGCATGTACCAGTACAAAGCTTGACCAGTCAATTTGATAGAGGGGCGTTTTTTTATGAAAACGGTGTCCGCTGAAAGTAAGCAGCACAAGCCCCACACAAACCAACTGAAAAAAGGCGGAGCCATACGCCATATAGGTCCAGTCGTAATTTTGCAGCAGCCAAACAGCAATATTCATTATAAAAGGAGAAGCCATCAACAGCATGCCGTACGTAAGCGAGAATACAATAACATTAGCCCTTTTAGAGGTAAACCTGGTTAACAGCAATATGCGCAACGGTATCCACGGCAGGGCCATCAGCACGCCTTCTGCTATTCTTAAAAAGATAAACAGTATAAAGTCGTGCGTATAGGCAGACAGGATAAATGTAACCGCTGCCGCCAGGTAAATACATACAAAATAGTTACGGGTGGGAAAGAATTTAAAAAAATGGCTCTCTACAAAAATGGTAGCCAAAAAAGTGCCATACGTAATACACATAGCATATTGCAGATCTTCCGGCTCCACATCTAAAAAGCTGGCTGCATAGGTGACATTGGAGGTATACAGGCCCAACAGTACCATTGAATGCAGCATACAGCATATTAATACAGCTTTAATAGCCCAACCGGGTACCCATGGTTTAAAAACACTTGTTTTTTGCATGTTTATTTGTTGTGCCTGGCTATTACAGTAACATTCATACCGGCCCTTAAAAAATTTGTTGCTGCACTGCTGTCAGTAATTTTTATCCTTATGGGGATACGCTGTTCAATTTTTACAAAGTTGCCGGTAGCGTTATCGGGCGGCAACATCGAAAAACGGGCCCCGCTAGCGGGAGAGAACGACTCCACAACGCCCTTGTAAACTTTGCCCCCTGTTGCATCGGCCTTAAAGGTAACCGGCTGCCCTACCTTAATATTGCCCACCTGGGTTTCCTTAAAGTTGGCAGCCACCCATTTTTCAAGACTTACCATTACTACAAGGGTTTGCCCTTCCTTTACCACCTGGCCTGGCTGTATGGTTTTTCGCCCCGCCCAACCATCATAAGGCGCAGTAATAACCGTGTACGACAGGTACAGTGCAGCATTATCTGCAACTGCTTTTTTTGCTGATATTACATGCCGCGCAACAGGCAGCTTTGCCGTTGCAGCAAATGTATTTAACTCAGTAGAGGCTACAGTACGCTGCATCTCAGCATACTTTGCTTTGGCGGTTTCATAAGCAGCTTTCACCTGCTCCACCTGTTGCTCCGTGGCAGCATCTTCCTTTAGCAATGCAGCATAGCGGTTATATTCTTGCTCTGCTTTCCAAACCTGCACCTTCGCTTCATCTACCTGCGACTGGTGTATGGCGGTATTGCTTTGCACAGTGGCCACATCTTTTTGTAAAGCATCAATATTACCTGCTGCGGCTTGTATATCTGCTTCGGCCAAATCCATACGCGCCTTGTATTCACGGTCATCAATTATCACCAGCGTATCGCCTTTGTGTACAAACTGGTTTTCGCTGTAACGCACTTCTTTTACATAACCGCCCACACGGGTTAGTACCGGTGTAACATACTGCTCCACCTGTGCATCATTTGTTTCCTCATATTTTCTAAAGAAGATAAAAAACCAGGCCCCCATACCAAAGCCACCCAGTACAATAAGGCTGGCGATAATGGTAACCAGTGTATGAAAAGGCCCATGTTTTGGGGCAGCTTTTTGAACTTTCATGCTAAAAATAATTACGGTTGGTTAAGTATATCAATACAGGTTTAGCGTGCCGGAAGCATACTGAAGCTCGTAATACTTCATCAGCAGGTCAATACGGGCCGAAACCCTGTTAAACCGGGCTTCCAGCAAAGCATTATCAGCATCAACCATGTCGGTAATCAATGCCAGTTGGTTTAAGTATTTTGTTTTAATAATCCGGTAGTTTTCTACAGCCTGCTGCTCAGCTTTTTCAGCCACAGGCAAAGCCTCCTCTACCTCCTCATACTGTTTATATTGTTTAAATACATTGTCTTTTATGGCATTCTTTAGTATTTCGGTGCCCGCCTGTTGCGCCTCTATTTTTTTATCGGCAATACGCAACCTTGTTTTGTTTTTATAAAGACCGGTAAGACTGAACGATGCCTCCACCCCTATTTTGCCCAGCGTGTACCAATTGGGCGCAGGTGGAAAAAACAAATAGTTGGGGTAGTTAAACCCCCAGCCGGTAAATACATTAACCACCGGGTACACACTGCCTTTAACCATGCGGCGCTCCGTATTTCTAATATCCCCCTGCTTTTGGGCTATAAGCATTTCTTCTTTTTGATAAGCTGCCTGCAGGTATGCCTGAAAGCTGTTAACAACAACCGGCGTGTTTAATATGCCTGCCGTATCTATCATTACAGAATCTTCTTCGGGCAATTGTAGCAGTGTTTTAAACTCATTAAAAGCGGCCTCAATATTCTTTTGGTTGTGCATGTATTGCAACTGCCTGTTAGATAACAACAGCTCTGCACGCAGCACTTCGTTTTTCGTAACTGTGCCATGTGCTTTAAATGACCGCACCTCCTTCAGGCGGGCTTCTTCTTCCTTAATATTTTCGGCCACCAGTTTTTGCAGCTCCAGTAACCTATAAATGCCTAAAAAAAGGCCAGCCACTTCAACCTGCACATCATTAGCCACTTTGCCTGTTTTCAAGCTGGCCACGGCATACTCCTGCCGGGCTTTAGTAACAGCTAAGCCTAACCTTCCACCGGCGTAAAGGGTCATTTTTGCCTGGGCCCCAAAGTCGCTTATATCGGGTATGGTTTTGGTAAGCACCTTACGGCCATTGTTAAACTCCGTAAGGTTGGTGATGCGTGTGTAGGATGTGTGTACATCTACATCGGGCAGTTTCAACTCTTTTTGCTCGTTTATTTCTTCTTCGGCAATATCCTTTTCCACCAATGCTTTTTCTATCTGCTTATTATTGATTAACGCCACTTTACAGGCATCAGAAAGCGACAGCTTACGTGCTTGCTGCGAGCGGGCCGCCTGCACCGCCATACACATTAAAAACAGCAGGGGTAAATATGCCGGAGGTATTCTTTTTATGAAAACGGAGTTACAAATATTCATGATGATACAAAAAAATAAGCCTCTCCTAAAAGAAGGCTTACATCGTTATTGCTTTTAAATTTATAGACAATACAAAATTGCGGCTTATATTTTTGGCTTGATTATCTTTACAAGTCAAACATTTATTCATTTACGCCATGCCTGTAACCAACGAGCTATATTACCTGACCGAAGTTGATAAAATACCGGGCAGCATTTACTGTATGCACAACCTTATGGGGGAGAATGACATTGCCCCGCATACCCACCAAAAAGGGCAGTTTTTATATACAGAAGGCGGGGTGGTATACGTGGTTACTGACAAGAAAACCTATTTTTTACCCGCCAGGCATTATATGTGGATAGCGCCCGGGGTATTACACAGCATACACTCAGGCTCGGCAGGTGTAATGATGCGCAACCTTTATTTTCCGGCAGAAGCAGGGGAAGACAGCTTTTATAACCAAACAGCCATTTACCCGGTTAACGACCTGCTGCTGCAAATGATACTTTTCAGCAACCAGTGGAATGGAGATATAGCCCCGAACGAGACAACGCCTTTCCGGTTTGCGCTGGCGCTTAAAGCCATATTGCCGGGCATAAGCTTTTTAACCCTTCCCCTGGCACTGCCTTACGCCAAAAACGAAAGGCTTAAAGCGGTGATCGATTTTATGGGCAGCAACTTATCGGAACCCATTATCTTCCCCGTACTGGCTGCCCGGTTTGGTTTTAGCGAACGCAGCCTTAGCCGTTTGTTTCACAACGATACAGGCGTGTCGTTTATACAATACCTTACCCTGCAACGTATAATTCAGGCACTAAAACTGCTGTTAGAAGATAAACTGCCAGTGAAGGAGGTGGCTGCGGGTGTAGGGTACAACAGCATACCTACTTTCAGTACCACCTTTTACAAAATAGTGGGTGTGCGCCCATCGGAATATGTTACACAAAAAACAGGAGTGCTGGGCAGGCAGGGGCTTTAACTCAACAGTGAATAACCTGTTTCTCAACCCGCTTCCAGCTCTTCCACCTCGCCAATTTGTTTAAGATAGCTAAAGGTGCGCTGTGCTTCTTCTTCATCTACAATACTTATAGCAACGCCTACGTGTACCAGCACATAATCGCCAATATTGGCGGCGGTAACCATGCACAGGTTTACCTCTTTAACAATGCCACCAAACGATACTTTGCCAAAACGAAACGTTTCATCAAGCTGGTTGGTGATGGAAAGTATTTTACCAGGTATGGCAAGGCACATAGTATTAGTTTTTTCAATTACAGTAAAATAAAACAGGCAATACTAAACGGCCTGTTTTAAAACCTACACCGCTTCGGGCACCTGCACTTTTGCTTTAAGCCAGCTATACCAGGCATCAAGGCCCTGGCCTGTAGTGCAGCTAACCTCTATTATTTGCAGGGCATGGTTAACTTTAAGGGCATTGGCCTTTACCTTATCCATATCAAAAGGCACATAAGGCAGCAGGTCGGTTTTGTTTATAATGCAAAGGGTTGATGAGTGAAACATATCCGGATACTTCAGCGGCTTATCGTCCCCTTCGGTAACACTTATAATAACTACTCTCTCTTTTTCACCCAGGTCAAACATGGCGGGGCATACCAGGTTGCCCACATTCTCAATAAACAGCACACTGTCCTGTTTGGGTTTCATGCCCT
>CAZRDD010000398.1:0-5157 GCA_964598675.1 uncultured Parafilimonas sp. | reverse complement strand
TGCTTTGCCGGGGTGCTTTTAGGCTCAACCGGTGCGCTTATTACTTTTAAATAGCGGCCCATCCAATAAGGCAAAAGCCATACATCGCCAGCACTCAATTCGTAGCTGCCATTTTCATCGCCGCCATCAAGGTCAAACCGGTTGGAGTTGTGCCTTTCAACGGGTAGTTCATCGGGTGGCAACACCTCTTCAATAGTTTGTTTGCGAAAGTTTTTAGGTATGAAATTTATGTCCTTCCTGTGGCTGTTGTTTTGTCGCCAGTTAATCATGTCCAACGGGTATTTTTGCAAGTACCAAACCGCTTCAGGCAGGTCAAACTCCTTAACACCGGTGATGGCAGTAAAAATATTCCAGGCACCTTCTTTTTCCGGCCTTTCAATCTGCCAATGGTCTAATATGGCCTCTTTGTATATTTTTTTAAGGCTGTCGTTAAGGGCATACCGGTAAAGCCCCCAATAACCAAGAAAATACATTTCGTCATCGGAGTGGTTCCAGCCATCAGAAAGTTCCTTGCTCAACTCATCTGCATCAGCAGGGGCGTGGTTTATTTCTTTCATGGGCCTGGTAAGGTTTTCCAGGTAACCGTATTTGCTCATCAGTTCAAGGGCTTTATCCTTAAACATGGCTTTGCCGGTAAAATGGAAGGCCGTTTGCAGCATGGCGATGATGTTGGACGAAGTTATCTTACGGTCGCCCACCATTACCGGCCTTGCGTTAACGTATTCAGGGTTCCAGCGGCCCCATTTTGTAGGCTTGCCATTCCAGTCAATCATGTACATTTCATGCTCCACAATATGGGTCATAAGGGCATCCAGCAGGCCGATGGCTTTTTTCTTCATCGCCGGGTCGTCAACCAGTTCGGCAATAGCGCCAAATATAAAAACATGGCCTATGGCTTCATCGCTGCTGGTGGTTGATTTCCAATCCCATTCAGGGTCTTCGGCATGCCTCCACACGTCAAACGGAGATTGTGTGCTTGCATTGCCGGGGTATTCAGGTTTTACATTGGGGTTGCCTGGCGGCGGGGCCTGCACATCCGATACTTCAAAACCAATTCTTTCAAAAGAGCGTGAAGGGAAACCTTTTTGCGAGTTGATGGTGTACAGGCGTTCAATAGCGTCCAGCGATTCGCGGCAGTTTTGCAATGCTTCTGGCGATTTGGTGGCCGCATAACGAAATACTTCAGCCCCCATGTACATGGTGGTCCACAGGCCGTCATTGTCGCTGTCTTCCAGCGATCCGGTGGTTACATCGCCGTTCTTCATGCCCGAAATAGTGGCGTTAAAGCCTAAGCGTATATGCCTTGAACGCACCTGCTTTTCAAAGTACATTGCTTTTTCATACAACGTCATCGCCGCAAAATGTATTTCTGCCAACCCTTTACCGGTTAGCACCAATACCGACCCATCACTGCCTGCTGCTATATCAATAACGTTGTTGGAAGGCATCCAGCGTTTTGATGCATAGTATTTGTATTTGCCATCTTCCTGCAGCATGAAGGCACCTTCAGCAGAACCAAACCAAAGGTGGTTGCCAATCTCCTTTACAACGGTAAGGCTGGTGCTGGGCAGTTTGTTGGCTATAGTGCCCTGTTGTGCGCCTGTTTCGGCATTAAGGGTTATGTAACCGTTGTTGGTGCCGACAATTATTTGGGTATTGTTATTGGCCAAAGTAAAACAGGTAAAGCCTGCGCCACTGTATTTGCTGCTGATTGTGCGGGTGCTTACCGAGAATAAAGCCACTGAATTTTGCCCAAGCAGCCAATAAGCGTTGCGTGTTTTATCGAATATAATATCCTGCAGTTTGTCTGCACTTTTACCTTCCCAAATTACTTTGGAGTCTTTAAGGTATTGCAGAGCATTGCCATCGGACAGCAGGAAGGAAAAATCATCCCCACCGGCAAACACCGTTACGCCGGGCATAGTATGCAGGCTGTACAGGCTGCCTGCCCAAGCGTTGCTTAAAACGGCCTTGTCATCTGCATATACAAACTGGTTTTTATACAGGTTGATGCTTTTTAGGTTTTTTTTGAGCATAGGCAGGTACGAAACATCTTTTACCAGCTTGCCGGGAAACAGCAACTGCCCGCCCGACGGGCTTAACATGCCACCGGGTGTAAAAACTTTTATTACACCGTTACGGTCGCTGTACACCTTTTGCAATTGGCCATAGCCCGCCTCTGCCGGTTGGCCTGCCAGGTATTGTATGCTGTAAGTTTGCAGGTAAGCTGAATCTTTATGAACGGGCAATTTGCCCGCCGCCGCCGTTTTTTTATCACCACCACCGGGCGATGCGTGCAGGCCCGCAGCAATTGTACAAAGTAGCAGCAGTAAGCGTGTACGTAATTTAACCATCGTTTGCTTGTTTAGTGTATTAAAAGTATTATAGCGTGTTATTGAATAATGTTTAGATAACGGCCCATCCAATAAGGGTAGAGCCAGAATACAGGCTCCCTTTCCGTTTCGGGCGAGCCACTTACGGCGGCCCAGGGGTTTTTATCCCACCGTACGGTGCTGCGTATGCTGGCTGGTGGCAGTTCGTTCACCTGCACATCATCCAGTACTGGGGCATGCACCAGTTTTATATCCTCGCGTTTGCTATGGTCTATTGTCCAGTCTACCAGGTCGAGCGGGGTATCTACCAAAAACTCAACTGAGGCATCCGCTTCAGTTTTGGTATTGCGGGCATAGCTGTATAAAAAGTTGATGAGCGGGTTTTTATCGTTAATGCGCCTGGCCATCCAGTTATCAATATGTTGCTGGTAAAATGCCAGCAGTTTGGGGTCGGTTTCGCATTTAAGCAGTATGGGGTCCAGGTAAGCCTGCATGGTAACGTCGTAATAAATAAACCAGGCCGGGTTTTGCTGGGTGAGTAAGGCCATGTTATCCAGGTAATGTTCCTCGTTAATCAGGTGCAGGTATTGCTGCTGGTATTTTTGATTGCCGGTAACATGGTACGCCAGTTTAAGAAAGGTAAGCAACTCCATAGAGTTTTCGCTTTTGTCCGGGGCCCACTCCGGGTCGTGGTTGAGCGATGCTGGTGACCATACTGACCAATGGGTGTGTGTACCATCAAAATCCATCATGTTAAAATCGTGGGCTATCAGGTGGTCGGCCAGCGCAGCCACATGCTGGCGAACGGCTTCTTTTTCCTGCTCATCGGCTGCAAGGGTGTAATAAAAATAGTAGCCCATCATGTGCCCGCACCACTCATCGCTGCTGGCATCGCCTTTCCAAAGCCATTGCCCGTCGGCAGATGGGTGCCACCTTGTTTCCAGGGGTTTATAACGGGGGTCGCTTACCAGTTCTTCAGCCTTTTGCGGGCTGGTATAGGGCCTGTTGTAATCATGTACTTTATCGCCCCAGCCTGCGGGTACTATCGTGCGGGCAAAGTAGCCATCGCCACCGGTTATTGTGCGCAACTGCTGTAAAAAGTGAAATGCTTTTTTTGCTTTCTCCCTCGCATCGGGGTCTTTGGTGGCAGCATACCTAAAGCTTTCCATGGCAAGGTAGTTGCCGGTATATTCGCCATCATTATCATCATCCTCCGGTTTAAAACTGGCCGTATCGCCGGGGTTTTCCAGGTGGCACTGGCCTGCCACCCAGGGCTGGCGTATATGCCTGCGCATCAGCACATCGTAAAAGTAATCCTGCTTCGTGGCCAATGTCATCCATCGCCTTTTAATGGCACTTACGCCCTGCTCGGTGGCTATCCAGGCATTACCTTCAGCATCAAAAGCAATATCGTTCACGTGGTCGTCAATCAGCCAGCGGCGGCTAAAACGCAGGGAGTGAGTACTATCCGGGTAAAAGCGCACCACACCGGTTTTTGTGCCTACCCACATTACACCATCCGGCGCACGTTTTACGCTGGTGGTGTAAACAGTTGGGCTGCCTTCCTGTGGCCTGATAACCCGTATGCGTTTGCCTTGTTTTAATATGTTAACCCCGCCAAGCCCGGCGGCCCACAATTGGCCATCTGCATCAAGCGCCAGCGATTTTAATGCTGCGCTTAGTAAAACTTCGGTGGAGTGGTGATGCTCAGTTCCGCCTGGTCCTGCATGGTACAAACCAACATCGCTGGCCGCCCAAAGCCCCTGCTGCCCATCGGATATGGCACCGCGGAAAGACCGGGCAAGTGCATAGTTTTTCTTTACTGCGGTTTTGCCATCGTAAAGCCAAACGCCTTTGGGGCCAAGTGCATAAACCCCTTCGTTAGCGGTACATATTACTGATACTGGCCCCTCCACACCTTTAACCTGTATGGCAGTGTTGTTTTTAATGGTAAACAAGCCCTTCCAGTTACCTGCCCATACAGTGCCATTGCTGTCAACAACTACGGCATACGCAGGACCTTTGGCGGTATCGGCAAACGGTATTTTTTGCCAGTCATTACCACCAGGGGCCTTTACAAATATGCCTGCTGCCGTGGCTATCCATACGCCTGCATTTTTATCTGCGGCTATACTGCGTATATTTTTTTCCTCCGGCGTACTACCTGTGGGGTAGGCCTCATGGTATTCCTGCCAAAAGCCACCGTTAGGCGCTATCTGGCTTTTGCCTGCATACATCATTTGCGCGGTATTCGTTTGGCAGAGTGCAGGGCATGCCAGTGGCAGCAGCAACACACAGATTACTGTAAACTTCTTCATATTGGTTTTGCTTATCGGTTATTACCAGGCATTGTTAGCGCTGATATTATATTTTACATTGAATAGCATAAAATGTTGTTTGTTGTAAGCAATAGTCTTTTCGGTTTTTTGTATCACGTGCCTTTTACCCGGCTGCTTTATTAACCAGTTGTTGTATGGCATCAACCACCTGTAACTCGCACCTGCCGCTTTGCTGCCTTGCCTTTTTTATTAATAAGTTGTTTGTTTCAAGCCAATCATTGCTGGCTTTTTTGTGTGCTTTTATCAACTCCACCGCTTCTAAACCTGTTGCAGACAGCACAGACAGGTTCTCCGATAATGGTTCTGCCTCTGCCAGCACAGGTGCATTACTGAGTGCTTGCAAAAACTTTGTATGGTTATCCCGCCAGCGGGTTAGTTTTTCCGTAATAATGTTTTCGGATGAGGGTGATGCAGCGCTTAAAAATTCATTTACGGCTGCATTAAATATCCTGGGTTCTGCCGGGTCGGGCGAGGCTACATCGGCC
>CAZRDD010000397.1:0-5165 GCA_964598675.1 uncultured Parafilimonas sp. | reverse complement strand
AAAAAATTATAAGGTTTGAGGATGGCAGTAACCGTAATTTATACAATGCCGCAACACCCGGCAGGCAAACCATTGTAAACGATGGCTTTGCCGTATTGCCTAACAATAGCTGGAAAGGGGCTGGCGTTGCGGTACCTGTGTTTAGCCTGCGCAGCACCAAAAGTGCGGGTGTTGGCGAGTTTGCCGATATAAAACTGCTGGTGGATTGGGCTAAGAAAACGGGGCTGCGCCTTGTACAGATACTGCCGGTGAATGATACAACGGCTACCCACAGCTGGACGGATTCCTACCCTTATGCCGCTATTTCTGCATTTGCGCTTCACCCAATGTTTCTTCACCTTGATGACTTGGCTGATGAGCAAAACAAGCACCTGCTTGTTGGTTTGCAGGAAGAAATAAAGCATTTAAACAGCCTGCCTGCTGTTGATTATGAAGCTGTTAACAAGCTTAAATGGGATTTTATAAAAGCAGTTTACCCGTCGCAAAAGGATGCGTTGTTTGCCACAGAAGGGTATATGCAGTTTTATAAGCAAAACAGCCACTGGCTGGTGCCTTACGCTGCTTTTTGCTACTTTAGGGATAAATACAATACTGCCGATTTTAATAGTTGGCCGCAGCATAAAACATGCGATGCAGCAGAAATAGCGCTTTTACTCGGTGAAACATCTGCGGTTTACGATGAGGTGGCTATTCATTTTTTTATTCAATACCACCTGCATATACAGCTAAAAGCCGCCACACAATATGCACATGATAATGGTGTGATAGTAAAGGGAGACATACCTATTGGCGTTTACCGTTATGGTGCGGATGCCTGGCAAAACCCCGAACTGTACCACATGGACATGCAGGCGGGCGCACCACCGGATGATTTTGCAGTTACCGGTCAAAACTGGGGATTCCCCACCTATAACTGGGAAAAAATGCAGCAGGATGGTTTTGCCTGGTGGAAACAGCGGCTTGAGCAGATGAGTTATTATTTTGATGCTTTCCGCATAGATCATATCCTTGGTTTCTTCCGTATTTGGGCTATACCGGTAAGCCAGGTGGAAGGGATTATGGGTCGTTTTCAACCGGCCATATCCATCCATAAAAACGAGTTTTACGAAAAAGGTATTTGGTTTGATTATAACCGTTATTGCAAACCGTTTATTACCGATAAGTTGTTAAATGATGTTTTTGGCAACCAGCAGAACCACATACGCCATCACTTTTTAAATTACGATGGCTTTGGTAGTTACCAGTTAAAGCCTGAATACGCCACCCAAAGGCAATTGGAAAATTATTTTAGCTGGCAGGAAGACAACGAGCATAACCGCTGGCTTAAGCAGGCTTTGTATAACATTGTATCCAATGTTACATTGTTTGAGGAGGAAAGTTCGGGTGGTAACAGGTTCCATTTCCGTTTTGGTATGGAGGGTACTTCCTCTTTTCAAAACCTTGATGGGCATACACAGTACCAGTTAAAGGAGTTGTATGTAAATTATTATTTCAGGCGGCAGGATGATTTTTGGAAGCACCAGGCCATGAAAACATTGCCCGCCCTTAAGCGGGTAACCAATATGCTTGTTTGCGGGGAGGACCTTGGGCTGGTACCAGCTTGTGTACCTGATGTAATGAAGCAGCTTGGTTTGTTAAGCCTGGAAATACAGCGTATGCCTAAGGATGCAAAAAAGGAGTTTTTTCACCCCGCAGATGCACCTTACCTGAGTGTTGTAACACCATCAACACACGATATGAGTACCATACGTGGCTGGTGGGAGGAAGACAGGCACAAAACCCAGCGTTTTTATAACAATGAAATTGGCCAATGGGGTATAGCGCCACATTTTTGTGAAGCCTGGGTAAATAAAACGATAGTAGTGCAGCACCTGCACAGCCCTGCCATGTGGAGTATTTTTCAGTTGCAGGATTTGTTAGGTATAGACAAGGATGTAAGAAGGGATAACCCGCACGAGGAACGTATAAATGTACCCGCCATACCCAAATATTATTGGCGTTACCGCATGCACCTTACCCTGGAGCAATTGCTGAACGCTGAAACCTTTAATACTGATTTGCTTGGTAATATAAAAGCCAGCGGCAGGATATAAAACCAAGCTGCTGCTTGTAACATAACAAAATACAAAGGGTTGCTGTAACTGGCAGCCCTTTGTGTTTTTCGGGGTGCGGGATGAGGTATATGCCCGTCAACTGCGTACCGCAGGTACAGTTTTTTGGTGTGTGGTTATAGCTTTTGCTATTTTCGCGTTATGGTTTCTGCTACAAAGGCGCTGTATAAAAATGCTTATGCTGGCCTCTCAAAAAAAACTTGGTACCTGTCGCTGGTAATGCTGGTTAACCGCAGCGGTACAATGGTTATTGCCTTTTTAACTGTTTATTGCCATATTCAACTGCATTTCAGTATTACAGAATCAGGTTTTGTAATTGCCCTATTTGGGGCTGGTTCAATCGTTGGGGCGTATTTGGGGGGTAAAATAACCGATACCTGGGGCTTTTATCCGTTGCAGGTTACCTCGCTTATACTTGGCGGGCTTATGTTTATTGTGGTGGGGTTTCTCAAAACCTATCTAACCCTCTGTATCGGTGTGTTTATCTTAAGTATTTGTAACGAGTCTTTCAGGCCGGCAAATGCCACAGCAGTGGCGTTTTACAGTTCGGTTGAAAACCGCACGCGCTCATTTTCGCTCAACAGGCTATCAATAAATTTAGGCTGGGCGGTGGGCAGTGCCCTTGGGGGCTTCCTGGCATCCATCAATTATCACCTGCTTTTTTGGGTTGATGGCTGCACCAATATAGTTGCAGCCCTGCTGCTGCTAAAACTGTTGCCTTATGTAAAAAGCGGTTCAAAACGCACGGTGGCAAAGCAACCACCTGTTACCCAAACACCCTACAGGGATAAGGCTTATATGTTTTTTATTGCTTTAACTATTTTATTTGCTTCCTGTTTTTTTCAAATGTTTACCATGGTATCGCTGTTTTATAAAACAGAATGGCACCTTAATGAGGCTTTCATAGGAATATTAATGTCAATCAATGGTCTTATCATAGTAGCCTTCGAAATGATACTGGTTTACTCACTGGAAGGTACTAAGCCGCTCACCTATTTTATAAGCATCGGGGTGCTGCTGGTAGGGGCTGGCTACCTGCTTATAAACTTGTTGCCGCAGGCAGCCTGGTCGGCTATTGTGGCGGTAGTGTTTATTACCATAGGCGAAATATTATCTATGCCATTTATGAACTCTTTCTGGATTGGCCGTACTGCCGAAAATAACCGGGGCAGTTATGCAGCCATGTACACCATTGCCTGGAGCGTGGCACAAATAGCCGCACCTGCTTTCGGCAGCCAGGTGATTGTACACAAAGGTTATCCTGCTTTGTTCTGGGTGCTGTTTAGCATTTGCACTATCGGTTCCGCAGGTTTTTACCTGTTGGGCAGGTATGTTAAAAAGGCCAGATGAACCGATACTTCGCAGGCTGTTTTATGGTATCAATCCTGCTAAACGGTAACAGTTACCTTACCAGCCACCTGTAAAAATCATCAAATTCATCGCGCCACGATTTTTCGTTGTGTTGCCCTAACGGATAAACCGACCGTGTTACTTCATAATGATTTTTATTTTGTATCACGTTTATCACTTTATCCATATCGCTAATCATGGTATTGCTTTCCTTGCCGCCTGCATAAAAGTAAAACCGTTGAAAGCTGCTCCATTTGGTTTTTGCAAGCTCATCATTTAATTGCGGTGCTATCCAAAAAGCAGGGGAGAAGATGCCTGCTGCGCCAAACACCTCTGGATATTTCATTTCGGTGTACAGTGCAATCAGGCCACCCAGGCTGCTGCCTGCAATATAGGTATGCTGGGCATCCTTAAGGGTGCGGAATTTTCCATCAATAAAAGGTTTTAAAGTTTTGGCTAAAAAGTCGGCATACTGGCTGCCCTCGCCTTTGCCAAATTGCTGGTTATCCCAGGGGTTGTATTCTGTATTTCGTTTATCACCACCATTATCTATGCCAACTATAATACAATCCTTGCCTGTTTGTTGTTGCAGCGTATCCAAACATTCATCAACCCCCCATTCGCCAAACGCAGCGGTTTGTTCGTTAAAAAGGTTCTGCCCATCCTGCATGTATAAAACCGGGTACTGCTTGCCTTTGTAAAGGTTGTAGCTTTTAGGCAGGTAAACCCAAACACGGCGGTGGCGGTTTAGCTGTGGTATAAAAAAGGCAGTATCAAGCAACTGTACCTGCGCTGTGGCGGTATTGGGCTTCGGCTTATCAGGAAAATCATCCTTCCAGCCCTCAATGGTAATATTTATGGTGGTATCGCTGGTAAGCTGCACTTCGCGGTTGGCAATATCAATGCCTTTAGGGCTGGTTTCAACATGGGCCCAGTTACCCCTTGTAAATTTAAACTGGTAAGGGCCTGCGGCAATGTCTTTTAACACAATCGCTTTTCTGTTGCGGCCAAAAGGTTTTAGTTTATAATCCGCATCGCCGGGGTTCCAGTTATTAAAACTGCCTGCTATATAAATATCATCCAAACTTTTTGTAGCTACGCTGGTAACAATTAGCCTTAGCGAATATTGAGCCTTAGCCAGGCCTGCCGATAAAAATAATACAATTATTAACAGAACGGATTTATTCATACAATGAAATTACTGAAGCTACATTTATTCTTACCGAATAAAATAGTATAAAAAAATAATAAAATTTGTGTTTTTATAAAGGTTGCTTTTGCTGCTAAACTTCAATATTTACGGCATTAACAAATGTTTGTATTTTATAAAAATATTATTAATGCGCCTTAAATAACCATTAGATATGTTAAGGGGCTGCGCAAGTTAAAATAACGGAGTAACTTGCGCTTTATTTCAAGCATACCAGCATGACAGATATTTCGTTGTTTAACCCAAACGCAGCCGCTAACCCCGATAACAACATCTTCGGACTGCCTTTTTCAGAAGAAGACGCTAAGGTTGTTTTATTACCTGTACCCTGGGAGGTAACAGTTAGCTGTAATGCTGGTACTGCAAGAAGTGCCGAATATATTTATAAAGCCAGTTTACAGGTTGATGTATTTGATGCTGATGTACCCAATGGTTGGAAACAAGGCTTTTTTATGCGCCCGGTGGATAAAAAGGTTTTAATGAAGAGCGACTAT
>CAZRDD010000396.1:0-5187 GCA_964598675.1 uncultured Parafilimonas sp. | reverse complement strand
CAGCTTGTGCCACCCAGCAGGTCGCTGGTGGTCACAGTTGGTTTGGGGCTTACAACAATACCAGTGGTAGTGGTGCTGGTACAACCAATAGCATTGGTGTACGAGTAGGTAACTGTGGCATTACCTGCTGCAATACCTTTAACCTTACCAGTATTTGCATTTATTACTGTAGCTACTGTGCTTGGGCTGGCTGTCCAAACACCACCGCTTTGCGAGTTGCTGAAGGTATAGGTGGTGCCAATACAAACATTGGGTGCAATGGCTGGCGATACTGTAATATTACCCAGCGGGGTTATTACAGGGTTAATTGCTATGTCGTCAATCGCTATGTCGTTACCGTTACCACCAATACCGTTGTTTGAAAGAAACAGGTCGGCCGTACTGGTTGTGGCTGTAAAAGTTAAGGTATATTGGGTCCACGACGAGGAAGCAATACTGCCCGTTGTTGTTGGGCTTAAGTAGGCCCCACTTGTATCCTGCAGGCCAAAAGTAATATTAGGTTGCAACGTGGTGGCCGAGGGGCTGGCATTTGCTGCATAAAACGTAATGCTGTAACTTAACCCTTTTACCAGGTTGGTAACACGCTGGCGGTAAAATTCATCCGCCTGAAAGGAAGCATTTACCAATAAGAAATAACCGCCGTTACCTGTGTGGTCAACAATACCATCGTTGGAAAACCACTGAGAACCGGTTTCGTTTTTTATAAGAAAGTAATACCCATCGTGTGCGTTGGCCTGGTTCCAGTAGTGGTAACTCGTACCCTCCACATTGGTGCCATAGGTTGCCGAGCCAAATGTGGTTGTACCATACAGTGGAGAACTGGTACTGGCATCAAATGTTTGAAGGTACTGAAAACTACAGGTAAGTGCTATTGCTTTGGGGTTTAATTTTTCATTTACATACTCTCCAAATACAACCTCATTTTGGGCCACCACAAAAGTTATTGTTTGGGTATTAACGCTGCTGGTGGTGTTGCCCTGGGGGTCGTAAATATTAAAACGGCCAAGGTCATAGGTGCTGCTTGGCAATGTTTCCGTAACAGTATAGGTGCCAGGGCTTACAGCAATCATAATTCCGTTGCCGTTTACTGATGAAGTATTTTTAACCCTGTCGTCATCCACCCAATAGGCAATGCCTGCATTGTCGGTAAAACGGCCAAAAATGGTTTCTGCCGCAGGTGAGGTAAGCTGTGTTTGAACGCCAAATACTGAGCGCCCGGCACCGGCTGTAAGGCCGCTTACGTCGCCCGAACGCGATTCATAGGTCCACGCAGTGGCAGATGTGGTGGTTGAGGAATATACGCCGTTAATGCCTGCGTTGTTGTTGCCGCCAGATATGTAAATGTAGCTGCTGTCATCATATGCAATATCCCACGGGTTATAAGAGTTACCCTGCGAGGAGAAGGATGCAAGGCTGGTGGCAGTTGCAGTACCGCTTGTTAATGCAGCCACAGTTTTGGGTGTGGTGCTGCCAGTACTTAAAAAAGCGATGGTGCTGCCTGATATATTCATATCTAATTGCGTAATAGAGCCGGGAGAGTTAACGGTATTCCATGTTCCTCCGGTTGTGGGGGCTGTGCTTGATGTGTAACTATTAGCATAAACTTTTATGGCGCCGCCCGTAGTAGTAATGGCTATTTTGCCTCCATTGGCTGTTACATCCCAGGCATCTGTACCTGTGTAAATGGTTGTTTTGGTACCGTTATTGTAAAACACTACGTTGCCGCCACTGGTGGTGTATACGCATTGGTTGGCATAAGCACCATCAATACTTCTGGCACCTGTGGTGCCTGTATTATTCCAAACGGAAGAGCCTGCGTTTCTATAGTAAATGGTGCCGGATAAATTACTTAAAGTGTTGGATGCCTGCAGGCTGCCCCATGAGGTGCCTCCAACTACCCACAATTGACCATCCCCGCCTGTGCCATGACTTTCACCAATATCGTAAACATACACGTAACTGCCAAAGGTTGTGTTGTCGGCAGACGGCTGGTCGTTTAAGCTAAATGTGTTTAAAGTTGTTCCACTGCTGTTTTTCAGTGTAAACGAATAACTAGGGCTGGCTTCTTCATTAACATGTTTAAGGTGAACATAAATGTAGCCTGTTTGACTGTAGGTGTTTTGCACAAATAAACAGCATGCAAAAATTGCAATGAGTAATTTTTGTTTCATTTTGACAGATTAGACGGATGGACGGATGCAACCTGGCTAAACAGGTAGTTAGTTACTGCCTGCTGCCTGATTATAGCAAAAATAATACAAAAAACCAGTATACCCGCCTTTGAGGGCTTTTAAAGCAAACTTTAAGGCTTAAATTGTTGAAATGAAATGGGCAATTATCGGGTATCTTTCTGATTTTTAATACCTTATACATTGAAATCTTTTTGGTGGAAGGGTGGCTGTGGCGAGGGTATATCCCGTTATGTCTTCTTTTGCCAGGCAAAAGGAGATATGGTTTTTTTGCGCAGGGTTTAACGCAACAATGCCCCACCTTACGGCAGGGCATTGTTTAATATTACCTAATTGTTACAGGTGCAATTATTTGCTTTCTTCCTGTTTCAATTTTTCTTTAATTTCAGCCAAGGCACCCAGGTCGCCTAAAGTTGCTTTTTCAACTTTGCCCTGTATGGTTTTCACTGCTTTTTTGGTTTTGTCTGCTTCAGCCCTTGCTTCTTTTCTTGCAGCTTCGGTTTCGGCAGCTTTTACTTGTTCCCAAACCTTGGAGTGGCTTAACAATATGCGTTTTTCGTTCCTGTCAAATTCAATTACCATAAATTCAACAGTTTCGTCAGCGGCTACAGTTTTACCATCTTCCTTGGTTAAATGGCGGTTAGGTGCAAACCCTTCCAGGCCATATGGCAGTTGTACCAATGCACCTTTATCATCTTTGCGGGTAACTGCACCTTCGTGCACTGTACCAACAGCAAATGTATCTTCCAGTGCATTCCATGGGTCTTCTTCCAGTTGTTTGTGGCCAAGCTGCAGTTTACGGTTTTCTTTATCTATGCCCAGTATCACTACATCAATGTGCGCACCAACTTTAGTGTATTCGCTTGGGTGGTTAAAGCGTTTAAGCCAGCTAAGGTCGCTGATGTGTATCATGCCACCAATGCCTGGTTCAAGCTCAATAAACACGCCGTAAGGAGTAATATTTTTAACCAGCCCTTCGTGCTTGCTGCCTGCAGGGAACTTGTTTTCAATAGTATTCCATGGGTCTTCGCTAAGCTGTTTGATAGACAGGCTCATTTTGCGGCTGTTTTTATCCAGCGTAACAACTTTGGCTTCGTACTCATCGCCCAGTTTAAAGAATTCCTTAGCGTTTATTGGAGTGTTAGCCCATGTAATTTCGCTTACATGCACCAAACCTTCTACGCCTGGTTGTATTTCAAGGAAAGCGCCATAGTCTTCAATGTTAACCACTTTACCTTTAACGGTAGCACTTTCGTGTATCCATTCTGGTAATACATCCCAAGGGTGCGGTGTTAACTGTTTCAGGCCAAGGCTGATGCGTTTTTTGTCATCATCAAAGTCAAGTACCACCACCTGAAGTTTCTGGTCAAGTTTAAGCACTTCGCTTGGATGAGAGATACGGCCCCATGAAATATCTGTTATGTACAGTAAACCATCTAAGCCGCCAAGGTCCATAAATGCACCAAAGTCGGTAATGTTTTTAACTGTACCTTCCAGTACCTGGCCTTTTTCAAGCTTGCTGATGATTTCGGCACGTTGTGCTTCAATATCGCTTTCAATAAGGGCTTTGTGGCTAACAACTGCGTTTTTAATTGTTTCGTTAATCTTAACAATTTTAAACTCCATTGTTTTACCAACAAACTGGTCGTAATCTGTAACTGGCTTAACGTCAATTTGCGAACCTGGCAGAAAGGTTTCCATACCAAATACATCCACAATAAGGCCGCCTTTGGTTTTGCTGGTAACAGTACCGGTAACCACTTCGCCAGTTTTGCGTACTTCCACAATCCTTTCCCATGCACGTAAAATGCGGGCTTGTTTGCGGCTAAGGTGCAGGTGGCCTTCGCGGTCTTCTTTTTCTACCACAAGTACTTCCACTTCGTCACCAATTTTAAGGCTCGGTGTATCGCGGAATTCGTTGAGGGAGATGAGGCCATCGCTTTTAAAGCCAATGTTTACAACAACATCAGTTTTAGTTAAAGCAACTACCAGGCCGGGGATGATTTCACCATCTTCAATAGCAACAAACGTATTGTCGTAAACTTTGTCGTATTTAGCTTTTTCCTCAGGTGAGTAATGTGCTACGTTACGTTTGTCAATAGTCCAGTCAAAATCGTCGTGTGCTGTTACTGTTTCTTTAACAGGCTCTGCTACTTTAACGGGCTCAACTGCAACAGGTGCTGCTACAGCTTCTTCTGCAGGTACGTTTGTTGTCGCTGCAGGTGCTTCAGTGGCTATTTCAGCTACCGGGGCAACCTCCTGCTCTTCAGCGTTTGGGTTAACAATATTGTTTTCACTCATAAAAAATACCCGTGTTTTTTATACGGGGCTGCAAAGGTAAAACAATATTGTATATATGTGGCAGGTTATAACTGTTTTTTTGCGCGGGTGGCCCGGCAAGGTACGGGTATGCGTGAGTAAGGCTTTTGAATGGTGTAAGTAATTAATTATAAGTGCTTTGCATGCAAAAAGCTTATAGCAGTAAAAGGCGGCTACGCGTGGGTGCATAACCGCCTTTTACTTATATTTTTGTTAAAGCCACCCTAAGGGGTAACTTAGGAATGAATATAGCTGTGCAGGTGCGATATGGTTTCTTCGTGGGTAAGAATAGTTTCTTTTACCACATCGTTAATGGAAATAATGCCCGATAACCGGCGTCCGTCCATTACCGGCAGGTAACGCAGGTTGCGGTCGCTCATTAGTTCCATACAAAAATCTACGGAGTCATGCTCTGTTACTGATGGAAAATCGGATGTCATAATTTCCCCAACGGTAGTATCTGTGGAGGAGCGGCCTTTAAGTATCACTTTCCGGGAATAGTCGCGCTCGGTCATAATACCTAAAAAATGGCTGTCTTCCATTACTGCTACAGAGCCAATATTTTGGTCGGCCATAATGTGCAGCGCTTCAATTACAGAGGTGGTTGGGGTAACAGTAGTTACGTGGTGCCCTTTACGGCGGAGGATGTGGCTGACTTTTTTCATTGCGCAATCATTTA
>CAZRDD010000395.1:0-5188 GCA_964598675.1 uncultured Parafilimonas sp. | reverse complement strand
GGGCTGGGGCGCAGTATTACCCACAGGCCCTCTTGCTGCGCTATTTGTACAAAAGCTTTAATATCGTTGTTGCCTGTAAAGTCGTACACACCTTTCTGGGGTTCGTGTACGTTCCAGAACACATACGTGCCTATGGTGTTTAGGCCCATGGCTTTGGCCATCTTCATGCGGGCACGCCAGGCTTCGCGCGGTACACGGGGGTAGTGTATTTCGCCGGAAATCATTTGAAAAGGCTTGCCATCAAGCAAAAAAGCACTGTCGCCCAGTGCAAAACTGTGTTTTTTGGTTTGTGCATACGTTTGCGCAAACGAGCAAAGCAAAATGAGCGAGGCGATAAAAAGCTGGGGGATACGTTTCTTCATACAACCGTTTTTTACAAGTATAAGGCCTGCATTTTGCGGGCAGGTTGCAAAGTACAAAATTTTGTGGTTCTATGTTTTGTGTTTGAAATGTTTGAATGTTTGACCAGGATTTATTTGATTTATCTGATTGTGCTGATGGTGAAAACGGGTTTGATTGTTTGACAAAGATTTGCCTGCTTTTTCTGATGATAACGATGACAAGTTTACAACACAAACCAAAGCATTTTAAAAGCAAATGGCAGCACAAACAAAATCGTACGCCAGTAGCTGTTTGCAAAAGGCCCATCGGGCCGGTATGTTAGTAGCAGGGGCTGTATCGCCCTTGCGTGAGGCCACGTAGGGGCGGCATGTAAGTCTGGTGGTAGTGGTTTATTAATGACTAATTGAATGTAAAGTAATTTGCTTATTTTCGGTTACACATCATTGCCAAATAACCAGGTATATGCAAACTTCAACCAAAACCCCAAAAAGAGGCTGTAGTAATTGTATTAAAGCCGTTGTAGTACTTCTTTCAGTGATATTGTTGGGCTGTAATAATAACAGTAATATAAACAGTGCTGTTATTTTTGAGAGGCCTTCCATTACGGATTCATTGGTTTATTATTTCCCCCCGGTATTGAGCAATACATTTAAAAGGAAAAATCCTTTCTACAAGGATTTTACGCAAAGATGGTATTCATCAGTTTTGTATGCCTTTAAATTGCCCATACTGTATAATAAAACCGCACCAGAAACAACGTACAGACTGCTATGGTTGCGTTCATTTCACCATCCGGTATGCTTTTCAATAAAGGAATATAAAGGCCGTTATTACCTTAGCGCCAGGGAGCTTAATAAACAACCAGCATTTTATAATGTAATTAATGGCAGGGTTAATGCTGCGGGAGAAAGAATTAACGATACAGTGCGAAAGGCCGACCGTTTAGCTTCTATAGCTTTTGATACTACCCTTTTAATGGCAAAAAAACAGTGGAATGATATTGGAAAATATCTATCAGGTATTGATTTCTGGAACAGCCCTATGAATGACCATGACGGAGGGTCTGATACAGATGGTTCCACTTGGGTTATTGAGGGCAGGCAAAACAATAAATATCATTTTATTGAGAGGCATAATGCCACAGGTATGTTAATGGATTTTGGAAAGTACCTAATAACAACGAGTGGTATGAACATACCGGCGGAGGCAATTTATTAAGTTAGCAGCTGATAGTATTAAACGCTTTGAAATGCAAATTACTTGAACGAATAATTACTTTGCAATATTTTGCAGCGGTAAGCCTGGCAGCATGCCTGCCTATAAATTCAACAGAAATGGCGCTTTTTAATTTTCTAAAAAATAAAGGCAACAAGCCTAAAACTGCGGCTCAGCGTAAGGCCGAAACGGAGGCGTATTTAAAAAAACTGAATATTCCTTTTTTGCCACATTTACCGCTGCTGGAAGAGGAGAGTGAGTTTAAAATACGTACTGCGCAGGAAATAGCTGAACGTATTTTGGTACTTACCTATTTATGTTACTTTGGCGAAGTACAGGAAGAAAGAGATGAAATAATTGATTTTTTAAAAGGAAATAAGCTTTGGGGGGCTGTTTCGCCAGAGGAGAAAGTATTGTTTAAAAAGCCCAAACTTACAAACCGTGAGCTTATAGATATTTCCTGGCGTGTTGAAGCAATATGGCTGCTGCTTTGGGTGATACAAAAAGTGGATGCTTTGCAACTGCCTGTTGAGCAGGTGACAATATCGGAAATGTTGTTGCTGTTGCCAGAGTTGTATGCCAGCCCGGTAAGTTTTATTGAGGATGCTACCGTAAGGCTGGTAACAGAGATACTGGATATGTTAGATATTACTTACAGGCTGCACTGGGCAGCCAGGGACGCAAGTTTGAACAAAAGGCCGATACCGGGTAACATTAGCTTAAGCATAGTAACGGAAAGGCATTATGCGGCTAATTGGGTAACCTATTACGCTGATGAATGGGATGATATTACAACAGATACATAAGCCGCAATTTTAATAAGCATTTGGCTGTGTCGGTTTTTGGGTATTGCCGGGCGCAAAAGGTTTTGTTCGTAGCTCTAACTTTGTATTTCGTACCTGGGTTTTCGGGCATCGTTCAGTTATTCGTATTTCTAACTTTGTATTTTGTACTTGGGTTTTTGGGCGGTTCGGCTGTTCGTCCTTCTAACTTCGTACATCGTACCTGCCCCCCCCTCGTTTCGGCTTTTTTAAAAAACGCCCTTTACAGTCCCGGCGGGTTTATTATCTTCGCCGCCTATGCAAAAAGAGAAAGTTTTAAGCGGCATTCGCCCCACTGGGTTTGTACACCTGGGCAATTATTTTGGGGCCATACGTAACTGGGTTAAAATGCAGGACGAGTATGATTGTTATTACTGCGTGGTTGACTGGCATAGCTTAACCACCCACCCCGATACCCACGAGCTAAAGCATAACGTTCACCGCCTGGTGGCCGAGCTGATTGCCAGCGGTATAGACCCCGAAAAATGTGTGCTGTATATACAAAGCGATGTGCCCGAAATTGCTGAGTTGTACCTGTACCTTAACACCATGGCTTATATAGGCGAACTGGAAAAAACGGTAACCTTTAAGGAGAAAGCCCGCCAGCAGCCAGACAATGTTAATGCGGGCCTGTTTACCTACCCCGTACTGCAGGCGGCCGATATTTTAATACACCGCGCTGTAAACGTACCTGTAGGTAAAGACCAGGAGCAGCACATTGAAATGACGCGCAATTTTGCCGAGCGCTTTAACCACCGCTACGGCGAAGTTTTCCCATCGCCCATTGCCTTTAACTACTACGGTGCCGAACTTATTAAAATAATGAGCCTTGACGGCGTAGGCAAAATGAGCAAAAGCGTTAACCACATGAACACGCTTTACTTGGCCGATACCGATGAGCAAATACGCAAAAAAATAATGAAGGCCAAAACCGACAGCGGCCCTACAGAGCCAAACTCGGTAAAGCCCGATTATATTGAAAACATTTTTACCCTGCTGCAGCTGGTTAGTGCCAAAGAAACAGTGGAGAAGTTTGAGGCCGACTTTAACAACTGCGTTATACGCTATGGCGATTTAAAAAAGCAGCTTGCAGAAGATATGGTTGCATTTATGGCCCCCATACGCCAGCGTGCCCTGGCCATACAGCAGGATACAGACTACCTGAGCAAGGTAATTGCAAAAGGCAGGGAAAAAGCCCGCGCCAGCGCCGCCGAAACACTTGCCCTGGTGCGCAATGCCATGGGGGTAAACTACTAAGCGTAAAGCTTTTAACCAGTGCAAAAACTAACTGAGCCTTTAAAATTAAAAAGCCAAAGCCGGCTGTAAAAGCACAGGAGGCTGTTTTTTGTGGCACATTATTTTTTTAGCGGCAATAATTACTGTAATCAAGTAAACTTTAATTACATTCATTTGCTGTTTTGCTCGGGTAAGGTGTTTTGGCATAATTGCCTGCGTGGTAATTGTGCTAAAATTTTGTGTACTTCCTGGCAATAACAATAATTTACTGTAACAGGCTTTTATAAACACTTACCAAACCTTTTATAAAACCTTTTTTGGTGGTTTTATTCAGTTGGTGTTTTTTTTGTTAATCAGGCTGTTATGTAACCTTTTATAGCGTTCTTTTTTTACGTACTTATCCTTTATTTGGAATTTAACAACTACTATGTCTAAAGTAAAAAAGCCTAAACACGTGGCGGTAGCCGGTAACATTGGTGCAGGTAAAACAACATTAACCGAACTGTTGAGCAAGCATTACAAATGGATTCCGCAGTTTGAAGATGTTGACCACAACCCCTACCTGATGGATTTTTATGAAGACATGCCCCGCTGGAGTTTTAACCTGCAGGTGTACTTTTTAAACAGCCGCCTTAAACAGTTGCTGGAAATACAAAACGGCACTGAAACCGTTATACAGGACAGAACCATATACGAGGATGCCCATATTTTTGCCCCCAACCTGCACGATATGGGGCTGATGAGCAAACGCGATTATGATAACTATTTTGAGTTTTTTCAAACCCTGAAGTCAATGGTGCAGCCGCCCGACCTCATCATTTACCTTAAAGCATCGGTACCCACCCTGGTAGGCCAGATACAAAAGCGCGGCAGGGAGTATGAAGAAAATATACGCCTGGATTATCTTAAAAAGCTTAACGAGCTATACAACAAATGGATTGACGGTTACAAGGAAGGCAAAGTGCTGGTAATTGATATAGACCACAATAAATTTCCCGAGCGCGAGGAAGACCTGGGCGAAATAATAAGCAAGATAGACAGCATGCTGTTCGGCTTATTTTAGGCCGTATACATTTAAAGCCATATTCATTTTTTTTGCCCCCGGCATTAGTGGTAGTATGGGGCTGTGGTTGCGTCGCACACTTGTACGGTTGTAACGTTGCCCGGCATGGAACGCCTGCAACAGCTTGTGCAATAATCCGTTGCAGGGGTGCTTCTAATAGCTGTATGCAACACCTATTGGGCATATTTGAAATTGCTGCAAATAAAAAATACATTTTTCAAACGGGGCTCTTCGCAAAGCCCCTCTGCCGCAAGGAGAGGGGTTTGGGGTGAGGCGAAAAAGCTGCAACATTTGGTTTGCCCCTACTCACCGGCTGGCATTGTCCCCCGCCTGTTAAAAATTATATGCCTGCCTGCCATCAAACACCTCATTACCCGTATATTTGCCCATCAAACTCAAAGGGGTGCCTTGCACACCGGCTGCACAAACAACCGGTTGCTTAAAAACAGGCTGAGATTATACCCGTTGAAAGCGGCCATAACAAACGGCACGCTTTCATGCACCTGATACG
>CAZRDD010000394.1:0-5213 GCA_964598675.1 uncultured Parafilimonas sp. | reverse complement strand
GTGAAAGGTTGCATGATGTAAAATATTGCCGGTGTATAACAATGCACAGGCTTACAAATATGTGTGGATTTTGAAGTTCAAAAAAAGGCTGTGTCCCACGCGGGTGGGCACAGCTTAATTTTATTTGTGGAGGGTTTGCATGGTGTAAAATACCTTTCAATAAAAAGTAAATTGCATAGCACAAACTGGCCTTGTAAACTAAATATGGTAGCGGGTTATAAACCTTTGAAATGAATATGTGAAGCCTGGTTAATAATCTGAACGTTGAAGGGTGTGACACAAGCAAAGATGCCATGCTTGCAAAAGCTGGTTCAAAAAGAAATATATGCCATTAGAAAAAGAAAACAGCGTACAGCACTTTATGGAACTCATCCGCCAAAACAGGCGGGGCAAGTTCAAGATATATATTGGCATGAGTGCCGGTGTGGGCAAAACATACCGCATGCTGCAGGAGGCCCAAACCCTTTTGCGCAATGGTATTGATGTTAAAATAGGTTATGTGGAAACGCATGGCCGCAAGGAAACTGATGCACTGCTGGATGGCCTGCCTGTTATACCACGCCGGAAGCTGTTTTATAAAGGCAAGGAACTGGAGGAGCTTGATGTATCCGCCATACTGCACCTGCGCCCGGAAATTGTAGTGGTGGACGAGCTGGCCCACACCAACATTGAAGGCAGCAAAAACGAAAAGCGCTGGCAGGATGTGATGGATATTTTAAATGCGGGCATAAATGTAATAAGTGCAGTAAATATCCAGCATATTGAAAGCCTTAACGAGGCGGTAAAAAACATTACCGGCATTGAGGTAGGAGAGCGGGTGCCGGATAATATATTGAGCACTGCAGATGAAGTGGTTAATATTGACCTTACTGCCGATGAACTGATTACCCGGCTAAAAGAAGGAAAAATTTACGCGAAGGAGAAGATAAATATTGCGCTGAATAATTTTTTTCAGCCGGAGAAAATATTGCAGTTGAGGGAACTGGCTTTAAAGGAAGTAGCCTCGCAGGTGGAACGGAAAATAGAAACTGAAATTCCACGCAACATTCAAAGCCGCCAGGAGCGGGTAATGTGTTGTATAAGCAGCAACAACGATATAGCCCGGGCCGTTATACGCAAAACGGCAAGGTTGGCTGCCTATTACAACGCAAAATGGTATGTACTGTATGTGCAAACGCCCAAAGAAAGTGCCGACAATATTGGCCTGGCAGCACAAAGGCACCTGATAAACAATTTTAAACTGGCTACCGAAATGGGGGCGGATGTACTGCGTGTAAAAAATGCCAATGTAGGCAAAGGCATACTTGAAACCGCCGAGGAAAAAAAGATAACTACTTTGTGTATAGGCAAACCACATCTATCTTTAACAAACATTATTTTGCGAACCGCTATATTTAATGAGTTGTTGAAAAAGCTTGGCAAGTGGGATATTGACCTGGTGATATTATCATAGATAATGTAAACATCTGTAAGATGCATACTATAAAATTGGCTGTATGAAACTTAAAAATAAACTTACGTTAGGCATTACGTTTTTGTTTGTATTGATACTTTCTTTTGGCACACTTTCAATGGTGTACATTAACCGCCTTAGCAACGATGCCGGTAGAATATTAAAGGATAACGAAGAAACATTGCTGTATTGCAACAACATGCTTAATGCTATGGAAAACGGGGCACAGCAAACAAACTGGCTTAAGCCTTTTGAAGAAAACCTTGCCAAACAGGAGCATAATATTACTGAGCCGGGTGAGGAAACGGCTACCCATACGGTAAGGGTACATTTTGAATTGCTGAAGGGTAATATAAGCGATAGCATGCAGTACCCCAGTATACGAAAAGCTATTTACGCCATTATTGATGTAAACCAAAAAGCCATCATCCGCAAAAATGCTGTGGCACAAAAAACAGCCGATGATGCCAATATATGGCTTACCATCATCTTTACTTTTATAGCCATTGTAAGTTTTACGTTTGTGCTTAATTTCCCCTCTGTTATAGCCAATCCTATTGATACATTATCGAAAGGTATATCGGACATTGCCAATAAAAATTATAAAAGCCGTATCCATTTAAGCCAAAAGGATGAGTTTGGCGAGTTGGCAAACTCCTTTAATAAAATGGCTGCCAAACTGGAAGAATACGAAAGCAGTAACCTTGCGCATATTTTATTTGAAAAGAAGCGTATTGAAACCATTATAAACAATATGCACGACCCTGTAATTGGGCTTGATGAGCAAAAGAAAGTATTGTTTGTAAACAGCGAGGCATTGAAGATAAGCGGCCTTTCAGAAAAAGATATGATTGGCAGGCCCGTGCAGGATATTGCCGTTACCAACGACCTGGTGCGCAGCCTTATAAAAGAGCTAATGGTGCCAGGTGGCATGGAACAAGCAGTAGCAAAAGAGCCGTTGAAAATTTATGCCGATGGCAAAGAAAGTTTTTTTGAAAAAGATATTTTGAATATTCTGTCTGCGCCCGATAACGACAACGGGCGTATTGTTATTGGTTATGTAATTATACTAAAAAATATTACCCCTTTTAAAGAACTCGATTTTGCAAAAACCAACTTTATTGCCACTGTTTCGCACGAGTTAAAAACGCCTATTTCTTCTATTAAAATGAGCCTGCAATTGCTGGAAGATGAGCGTATAGGCAGTGCCAATACTGAGCAAAAACAATTGATGCAGAATATTGGCGATGAAGCGGAACGCCTGCTTAAAATTACTGGCGAACTTTTGAATATGACGCAGGTTGAAACGGGTAAAATTCAGTTAAACCTGCAACCTGCACAGGCCAAAGATATTATACAATACGCCGTGGAGGCCGTTAAAACAGAGGCGGACCAAAAACATGTGGCTATTAATACATTTTTGCCCAATACACTACCAGCGGTAATGGCCGATAAGGAAAAAACCGCCTGGGTTATTACCAACCTGCTAAGCAACGCCATACATTACTCGCACGAAAATAACCGCATTATGCTTAATGTACAGCAGGTAAATGAGCGCATACAGTTTACCGTGCAGGATTTTGGCAAGGGCATAGATGCAGATTACCTGGATAAAATTTTTGACCGCTATTTTAAAATACCTGGCTCAAAACAGGAGGGTACCGGCCTTGGCCTGGCTATCAGCAAGGAGTTTATTGAAGCCCAGGGTGGTTTTATTACTGTAAGCAGTGAAACGGGCGTGGGCAGCATTTTTACCATCAGCTTAAAAGCGGCCGCATAGAATTGAATATCGCCGCATTCAAAGGTTATGCAGCTTTATTTCTGCAAAAAATGCAATGGTTAACTGCGGAAGAATGCACAATCCTTTAATGCTTTAGTTAAAAGAAGCTTCCTTTTGAAGTGCGCTTTCTGGCAAAAGCAAGCGCTGGGAAAATATTTTTTTAATAGTATCAGCTGCTTCCTTTTTGTTTATTGTACCAGGGTTTCTGCGGCTGGCGCGGTATTGTTTTAAAGCCATTCTTTCAGCTACCTGGCCCAGCGTAGTTGCCGCAAATTCAGTTGCAAAATAGTTTACCATTGTAAGGCACAAAAAGTCAGCCCCAAAAGCCAGCAAACCTGCTTTCCAATTAGCAAACATCATAACACAAGCCACTCCAAAGCCTATAAAAAGACTGTTAATTACCCACAAAGCGGGTTTTAACAGGTGGAGGTTCAAGTTTATATATCTTTCAACAACCTTTATGTCGTTGCTGCGCGTTTTTTTCGGAAATATATCTTCCAGTTTTGAGGATGGGTGTAATTGCGTTTTTGCTATATGCCGGGTTTTTACAATGGCTTCGCGCAGCTTATAAAAGGCCTGTTGAGTAGTGCATCCTTCTGCATGGGGTAAACCTGCTTTCTCAATCACCACGTCACAAAATTCTCCAAAATGGCTAACCCCGTCCAAATCTTTTTGAATGAGTTTTATACCAAATGAGTTTTCTGCCGTTTTTATGGCATCTTCAACTTCTTCCGGGTCAATGTTGCTAAGGGTAAAAGTTTCCTCATGCATAGGTGGTGTTTTTGGAGAGTGAAAGATACCATCTAAGTTATAACGGAAGTTTGTGATAAATAAATTTTATTTTATAAAATAAAATTCGTAAAAGCTGTTGAAAACGTATTTAGCCGAATGCCTGGCCTATGAACAGCAGCGTTTTAGTGTGCGGTACAATAATATGTATTTCGCGCATGCCATACGGCTGGTTAAATGGGGCTTTAAACTTTGTACCTGCAAGCTTATCTTTTACGTTTTCCCAAACAGCCTCAATGTTATCCACCTCTAAGTAAAACTCCATTTCGCCAATATCGCCAGCGGGCAAAATATGTATGGTTAGCTGGTCTTTTTGCAAAATGGTATAATTCCCATCCATAATACTATTAAAACCCAGCAGGCTTTTAAAAAAGGCTGCTGTTTCTGCAACGTTATATGAAGGTATCATAGGGCTGAGGCGGAGCGCTTTATACATATCAATATAGCTTTTGTTACCTATGCACAAGATACATTTAAACTTATTACTTGCATGTTATTACCAGTTTGGGCCTAAGCGCCGGGTTGGCAGCGAGTGAAGAATAAAACTGCTATTGTTGAAAATTACCTGGGAAGGTTTGTGATATTACGGGGTTTAACGCCAATGGCTCTTAATTCATACACCCTTTATACGCCCCCGGCGTAATACCCTCAATTTTTTTAAACAACCGTACAAAATAGTTTACATCGCTAAAACCACAGTGTGCGCTTACCTGTGCAATGCTGTGCCGGTTTTCGGCCAGCAGTTGTTTGGCCAATTTTATTCGCTCATTGTTTACGTAATCAAGCGGGGTTATGCCAAACTGCTCCTTAAACCATTTAAAAAAGTTGTTACGGCTAAGGTAGGCTTTGCGGCAAAGCTCGTTAACCTGTATTTTTTGGGTAAGGTTCTGGTGTATATAATGCAGCACAAATTGATGGCGGCCTTTGTTGTTGTTTGCCCCTGCTTCGGTACTCACCTGTTCCAGGTGCTGGCTTTGTACCAGGCGTATCAGCAGTTCCTTAAGGTTTAAGTCGGCATAAATATTTTTGGCGCGGTCGGTGCTGCTGCAAACCCGTATCAGCTTGTTTATCAGGGCGGTAACCTCGGTATCATTGTCAAAATGATACTGGTTAAACTGTAGTTGCCAGTTATAAGTTTCGTCGCGGTTGCTGTTGTATTGCAGCACCTGGTTGCGCGGCAGCACCAGTCCC
>CAZRDD010000393.1:0-5217 GCA_964598675.1 uncultured Parafilimonas sp. | reverse complement strand
TGGAGCAGCCGGGGCGGGCAAACCAAAAACCCCTGCGTTATCAACCGCAACCCTCCAGGCTCCAGCTCGGGCTCGGGTGCAGCGGTATCAGCAAACTTTTGCGTGGTAGCCATAGGAACGGAAACGGATGGCTCCGTCGTAGCCCCTTCTTCCTGCTGCGGTATTGTAGGCATAAAACCCACGGTAGGGCTGTTAAGCCGCAACGGCATAATACCCATATCGGCCACGCAGGATACCGCAGGCCCCATGGCCCGCACTGTTAGGGATGCCGCTATTTTACTGGGTGCTTTAACCGGCGTTGATGCTGCCGACCCTGTTACCAGCCAAAGCAGCGGTAAAGTACCGCCCGATTATACAAAATACCTTGATGCCAGCGGCCTTAAAGGCAAACGCATTGGGGTGGAGAAGAGTTTTTACAACAGCGGCAACACGGCCCTTGAAGCCCTGTTTAAAGCAGCGGTTGACCAGTTGAAATCCGGCGGTGCCGAAGTGGTGGAGGTAGAACTGTACAAAGCCCTGGGCGATGCGGGCAACGGTGAGTTTGCCGTGCTGGCCTACGAGTTTAAAGACGGCGTTAATAAATACCTTGCCGGGGCCAATGCCAAAGTTAAAACGCTGGCAGAAGTGATTGCCTTTAACAAACAGCACGAAGCCACCGCCATGCCCTGGTTTAAGCAGGAAACCCTGGAAACCTGCGAGGCCAAAGGCGGCCTTGACAGTAAGGAATATAAGGATGCGCTGGCCAAAACGCTCAGCAGCCGCAAGGTGATTGATGATATACTGGCACAGCAAAAATTGGATGCGCTGGTGGGCATAAGCGCGGGCATACCCTGCCTTATTGACCTGGTAAATGGCGATTACGATACCGGCGGCTCCTTTACCTCGCCCGCAGCCATGGCCGGTTACCCACATATTACCGTGCCAATGGGCATGGTGCATAACCTGCCGGTGGGCCTCTCTTTTGTAGGCACAGCCTATAACGAGGCTGGGCTGCTGCCCCTTGCTTACGCTTATGAGCAGGCTACCAAAAAAAGAGTGCCTTCGGCTTTTTTAACCAGTGTGGAAGGGTAGGGATGCGGGGAAGGGGTGCTAAATTTATACCTATGGAAGGCTTTTTCTGCTTTTTTTAAACCACATTCAATTGAATATCGTATGCGTTTATAACATATGTATCTTGTTTACCAGATGCGTATCTTTTACAAAATGCTTATGGTTTAAAAATATTCAATATTTTTAAACCATAAGCAATAGAAAACCCAACCCTAAATATGCGTATTAGCATTAATGTTCCAATTGTTTTTGTTTTGCTTTTTTTTATACAAGTATGTGCAAGCCCGGTAATAAAAAACAATCACGATAACAAACCTATTACTGCGGCCAATATATCGCAGGATACTCCGCACATAAAAAAGGCAGACACCACTGCTGTTTACAGTGTTGAGCAAATGTTAGGTACTTACACCCACATTAACAAGGAGTACCTCACTGTTAAAATATCCAGGCACACATTTAGTTTTCTCGAACATCACCAAGAGCTTAACTACACATTTAAGGCGGATACAGTAACCATAGTTTATTTTAAAGACACTTTTGGGGGGCGGCCCTACTTTATAAACGATACATTGATTTTGTTAGACAACAAAGGCAGTTGCCTGAAGTTTGTGAGAAAAATATAACGTGTACTATTAGTTGAAAAATATTTGGATAAAATGGAAATGCAAAGAGAGTGTTGTTTTAGGTAGCTTGCAGCTACGGATGTTTTATAAACGCTGCCTGTGTAGTGATACTCTTCTACCATGCCTTACATAACGCGGTGTATGGCCTAATTGGTTCACAATAATATGCTGCAGGTATTGATTAATTTGTAACTGTAACGTGCCATGCAAAAAAAGGTCTTCAAATACATATTGTATTTTGCAGTTATTTTTTTAGTAATTATAACGATGCCGGGTGTGCATGATTCAGCCTTTTTTAAAATGATGGCTGGGGTTGTAGTGGTTAATGTATTGTTTGCTTCATGGCTTTTAAAATTCAATATATTTCTGCGCATTGCCAGTGGGCTTGTTTTACCAGTTTTGGCTGCTTATACGGCATATAGTGTTAACATATTTTTCTTTTCCCACATTGAGGGGCTTATCCTGCCTTCGTTAGTGTTTTTTGTGCTTTTTGTTATTATTTCAATACCGCTTTGGCAACTGGTTATCCGGTTTGCAGCAACAGCATTAAAGCGTAATAATCGCCGCTATCAGTAATTTTATTTGCGTCTCCTCAACCCTTCAAACCATCTTGGCCCCGCAAATCCGGCAACAGTAAACTCGTTCTGGTATTTGAAAGCAGCATCCCCAAAAAAAATGTAAAAATATTTGCGTAGTTAAATGGCTACATTTATATTTGTAGTCAAATAGCTACATAATGAATTTACGAAGAGATGTATTTCAGGCCATTGCCGACCCCACCAGGCGGGCAATTTTGCTGCTGGTTGCCACCCAGGCTATGACGGCAGGAGCAATTGCTGCAAATTTTTCATCGGCGCGGCCTACTGTATCAAAACACCTGCAAATACTTACAGCGTGTGAATTGTTGGAGCAAAAGCAAAACGGCAGGGAAGTGTATTACAACATCAACGCAAAAAACATGAAAGAGGTAGCCGATTTTATTGAGCCATTCCGCAAATTATGGGACGACAGGTTTAATAAACTGGAAGCCATAATGAAACAATACCAAACAAAATAAATGCAAGCCATGCAACAAAAAACAAACGTTACAGCAGAAAGCGGTAAGCAGGACCTGTTTATTACCCGGGAATTTGATTTGCCCGTAGAACTGGTTTTTAAAGCATACACCAACCCCGGCATTGTGGAACAATGGATGGGTACAAAAGTGCTTAAACTTGAGTGTAAAAAGCATGGAAGCTGGCAGTTTGAAACTACTGATGCCAAAGGCAACGTGGTGTTTGCAGCCAACGGCGCCATACATGAGTTTAGCCCCAACCATAAAATTACCCGCACCTTCGAAATGGAGAATGCCCCTTTTGGCGTTCAGCTTGAGATACTGGTTTTTGAAAAACTTACAGAAGAAACCAGTAAACTAACCATACATGCAATTTACGAGTCTGTGGTGTTAAGAGATAAGATGCTGCAATTGCCTTTTGCACAGGGCATTAATATGGCACACAACAGGCTGCAGAATATACTTGGTAAAGTAAATTAAACCGTTATGTTAAAAGCAAATAAAATTATTTATTGGGTATCTACGGCCTGGCTTTCGTTAGGTATGCTGTCAACCGCGTTGGCGCAATTGTTAAAGGTAAAAACGGGGGCATCGGGTACAGATAGTATTGCCCACCTGGGCTACCCGGCTTATTTTTTAACCCTGCTGGGCGTTTGGAAAATATTGGGCGTTGTAGCTGTACTTATACCGGCATATCCTGTGTTAAAGGAGTGGGCTTATGCAGGGTTTTTCTTTGCCATGTCTGGCGCGGCACTTTCGCATATAGCAGCAGGCGATGGCTTAAGCCAACTATTCCCCTCTTTATTGCTGCTTGTTCTTACATTGGTATCCTGGTACAGCAGGCCTGCGGGCAGAAAAATTGTGCTGGTAAAATAAAACTTTCAATGCACCTGTTTCGGTATGAGTTTGTTAACGACTGATTGTTATAAACTTTTTTAAAAAGCCGTTGTAAATTTCTCAAGGTTGTATTGTGGGTTTGCGTTGAAAAGATAGTCTATCTTTTTAAGCGCTTCATAAATTACGTTAAGATTACAGGCACCCCGTAAAAATGTTTCAGTTAATACATCTGCAGCATTTTGTAAACTATCTTTACTGAAAGCATCTTGCCCTAAATTACTAATTTCTGCATAAACCTGCTTAGTATCTGCTTTTAAATATCCATCATACAATGTAATACTTTACGTGGTTTGGCTGATGTTGTTGCAGGTTATATTCTGCCCTTTATACGTTTACGAAGCCTGTAACAAGTAATTGCTTATCCTTTAAAATCTTCCACTACAAAAAGCATTATGTTGTTGTTGTTTTGGGCAACGTTTTCAACTATGGCTTTTACATCCTGCCATTGCAGGCCACCTAAACCTGCGCCTATTTTGGGCAGTGCTATTTTTGTTACGTTAGCTATAGCGGCCGCAGCAAGCATTTTTTCCAAAGACTGCTCTATGGCTGTTAATGTTGCCTTCGTGCGCCACGATGCCTGGGTGCCGAGGTTATAAACATAACCATTGCCATAATTGTATGCAAATACATCGCCCGGGTTAAATTGCCCTTTATTACAAAGCAACTTATATTGCTTATACATCTGCGGAAACTTTTGTTTAAACTGTACAGCAATGCCTTTACCCATTGCACCTGCGCAATTGCAGCCATGTGCATAGCTGTAAACACCTTCAATATTAAAAATGTTACCTAAAGGTATATATGTAACCATTTTTTACGTTTCTGTACTTTTTAAAATGTTCGCTTCACGCCATCATTGCTACGCATTATAATTATACACTGCACCTTCTGCAAATTACATGCTACTAATGTATGCACGGTTGTTTCAACATAAAAAAATATACCCCGGCAATAATGCTTTTTTTGCATTGCAGCCGGGGTGGTAATTGTTTATTTAAATAGTTGCTTATCCTGCAAAAAAACTTCCTAATTCTTTTTAAAGCCCCATTTCACCAGCTCTTTCCAGGTGGGTTTTTTGCCATACATTAAAATGCCGGTGCGGTATATTTTACCTGCCAGCCAGGTGGTGCCTAAAAAGCCTGCTATCAGCAGCAGCATGCTGGTAATGAGTTGCCAGTAAGGTACGCCTTCGGGTACGCCATGCGCTATACGGGCCATCATTACAATGGGCGAGGTAAGCGGAAACAGGCTACCAAAAACGGAGAGGCCGCCGTTGGGGTCGTTCACCGCTTTGGTAAGTATTACAATGGCAAAAATAATAGGCATGGTAATGGGCAGCATAAGGCTTTGCGCCTCCTGGGGGTCCTCGTTAACGGCACTGCCCACCGCTGCAAACAGCGCGGAGTACAGCAGGTACCCGCCCAGAAAATAAAAGGTAAAACAGCCCAGTACCACAAACCAATTAACCTGCCCAAGCCCCTGTAAAAAATTGGGGTCGGAGGCGGCCTGTTTGGCGGCTTCAGCACCCTGTACATGGCCTGTCGTTTCCGGGAAAAGGGTAACCAGCAACAAGCGCGTACTCACCACCAG
>CAZRDD010000392.1:0-5236 GCA_964598675.1 uncultured Parafilimonas sp. | reverse complement strand
TTAAAAGATGAAAATATCTGCCGTAAAATTATGGCTGCCGTGCAGGAAGATACATTTGAACGCCTGCTTGAAGTTGGCCCAGGCGGCGGGGCACTAACAAAATACCTGCTGCAGTTACCCGGCATTGATTTTAAGGCTGTAGAGCTTGATGAGGAAAAAGTACAATACCTGCAGCAAACCTACCCGGCCATACAGGGTAAAATTATCCATGCCGATTTTTTACGGGCAGAAATGCCTTTTACCGGCGCATTTAATATTGCCGGTAATTTTCCCTACAATATTTCTACCCAAATTCTTTTTAAGGTGCTGGAGTGGAAGGAACATGTGCCGGTAGTAATTGGCATGTTTCAAAAGGAGGTGGCGCAGCGGGTGGCATCAAACCCAGGCTCAAAAGTTTATGGCATACTTAGTGTGCTGGTGCAGGCATACTATAATGTGCAATACCTGTTTGATGTTCCCCAGGGGTGCTTTAACCCTCCCCCAAAAGTGATGAGCGGAGTTATAAAACTTGTACGCCGCAATGACAGCCCCGAAGTAAAAAGCCAAAAGCAATTTTTTAACCTGGTTAAAACCGCTTTTAACCAGCGCCGAAAAACATTGCGCAATGCTGTTAGGGGGCTTTTTGATGAGGAAACACTAAAAGACGAAATTTTTAATAAAAGGGCGGAGCAATTATCCATACAGGACTTTGCCGCATTAACTTTTAAAATGTATTCACCCCCTAAAACCAACACCCAGGGGTAAATTTTTTATATGGCTAGAGTTTTACTAACGGCTAAGGTACACGACTATATGCAGGCCACGCTTCAGCAGAAAGGGTATGAAGTAGTTTATTTACCTGCTATTACATACCAAGAATTGATTGATATAATTGGAGATTTTGAAGGTTTAATTGTTACTACCCGGCTTAAAATAGATAAACCAGTGATTGACAAGGCCGAAAAGCTTAAATGGATAGGAAGGCTTGGCAGCGGTATGGAACTGATAGACGTTGATTACGCAGAAACCAAAGGCATTTATTGTGTAAGCAGCCCCGAAGGCAACAGGAATGCCGTGGCGGAACATGCACTTGGCTTACTGCTTAACCTTATGAATAAAATAAGCAGCAGCTTTGATGAGGTTAAACAGGGCAAATGGATACGCGATGCCAACCGAGGAACCGAGCTAACCGGCAAAACGGTTGGTATTATAGGGTACGGCAACACAGGCTCATCGTTTGCAAGGCTACTGGCACCTTTTGACATAACCCTGCTGGCACACGATAAATATAAAGCCGGTTTTGCCAAAGATTTTGTTAGAGAAGCAGAGCCCGAGCAAATAGCCCGTTATGCAGATGTGGTAAGCCTGCATTTACCACTTACTGAAGAAACTTTTCATTACGCCAACGATGCATTTTTTCAGTCGCTTAAAAACCAGCCCTATTTTTTAACCACCTGCAGGGGAAAGGTTACAGATACCGCCGCACTGATACGCGCCCTTGAAAATGGTTATATAAGGGCTGCCGGTATTGATGTGCTGGAAAATGAAAAACTAACCACTTACACCGATGCGGAAAAGCAACAGCTTGACTGGTTATGCAGCCAGCCCAATGTTATTGTAACACCGCACATTGCCGGTTACAGCCACGAGGCGTACTTAAAAATGAGCAGCGTGGTATTGAATAAGCTTGAAAAAGCTGGTTTACTAAAGCCATAGGGTACCAAATACGGCTATAAGTAATAGTTTAAGCTACCGGTGGCAGGCACAATTTATTTTAATAAAACATAATTATAATACAAAACAAGCCATGCAAAACCATGGCAACCCTTAAATTTGCTTTAAACAGGTGTATGTATACTAAACAGGCTTATAGTTTGCCGTTAATGGTATGGAGGGCGAATGAACGGTGGAGGGTGTCGCAATGACGGGGATACTTATAATACTTGCACTTATTTTACTTAACGGTATTTTCGCAATGGCAGAAATTGCGCTGGTTTCGGCACGAAAATCAAAGCTGGAAGGGCAGGCAAACCGTGGCGACAAGCAGGCCAAAGAAGCACTTAAGCTGGCCAATAACCCTGATAAATTTATTTCCACCACGCAAATTGGCCTTACACTTATAGGCATAACCGAAGGTATCTTCTCTGATAATATGAAGGATGACCTTGTAAAATTTTTTCAACACATTTCCTTTTTAAAACCTTATAGTAATGCTGCTGCCACAGCCAGCATCGTAATTATTCTTGCATACTTTATGCTGGTACTGGGCGAGCTTTTTCCTAAACGTATAGGGTTAAGCAAGCCGGAGGCTATTGCAAAAACGCTTGCCGCCCCCATGCGCATTGTTACCATTATTAACTATCCGTTTATTTGGGTGTTAACCGCTTCTACCAACATACTGTCAAAAATCTTCCGCATCCGCAGCCTGGAAAACCAGGTTACGGAAGAAGAAATTAAAGCTATTATAAGCGAAGGTACCGAGCAGGGTGCCATTGAAGAAGCCGAGCAGGAAATTATAGAAAGGGTTTTTCACCTGGGCGACAGAAACATTACATCGCTAATGACCCACCGCAGCGATATTGTTTGGTTGGATATGAACAGTACCGTTGCCGAAATAAAAGAGCTTACTGATGATATGGTACACTCCTTTTACCCGGTATGCGATGGAGATATTGACCATATTAAAGGCATGGTATCGCTTAAAGACATTTTTCGTAAAACACCAGATACCCTGCTGAAAGAAATAATTAAACCCGGCGTGTACGTACCCGAAAACATTTCGGCCTACCAGTTGCTGGAGCGTTTTAAAGAAAGCAAAACCCATTTTGCTTTTATTGTTGATGAATATGGAGATCTGCAGGGCATCATAACCCTTAATGATATTCTGGAGGCTATTGTAGGCAATATATCGGAGCCAAATGAGGATAATTATGAAATAGTAAAACGGGATGATGGCAGTTACCTGATTGATGCGCAGGTGCCTTTTTACGATTTTCTTATATATTTCGACAAAACAAGTTGGCTTGATGAAGAGGAAGAACAGCCTTTTGATACACTTGCAGGCTTTATTCTGCACCACATGCAGCGTATACCGGCCACGGGCGATAAAATGAAATGGCGCGATTTTGATTTTGAGATAATAGACATGGATAACCATCGCATTGATAAATTGCTGGTAACGCACCAGCCCATACCGGATGATACATTGGAGGAAAATGTATAAAGTATTTGTATAAACCGGGTAAATGTTACAGGCTTTCTTTTTGCTATAACAAAAAAAACTTATAAGCACGGCGCATTGCACACAAAGCTGTACATGCAGCCAATATTGCTGCATGTACAGCCTTGTGTGCAAAAAAAAATCCCGCCTCAATAAAGAGGCGGGATAGCAGTTTAGTTAATTTGATTGCAGCCTTATTTGTACAACAGGGCATAATACTCGTGCGCCATCCTGTTGCTTTCAAACTGAAAACGCACATCACGCATGCCGTTTTTAACTACCTGTCTCCATGTATCGTATGCGTCGTAGTATAACGGTAATATCTGGTTTTCAAGTATATCGTACAAAGTATTAAAATCGTAATCGTCCTGTTGCTGGGTGTTCATATTTGCATAATCGGCTTTTGGTACAACAAAACCATTATGGCCATGATTAATAAACTCGGGTATCCAGCCATCGTCAGTCGAAAAATTTACAGCGCCATTCATGGCCGCTGTCATACCGCTGGTGCCAGATGCCTCGCGTGGTACCCTTGGGTTGTTAAGCCAAATATCTGCAGCCTGTTTAAGCCTTTTGCTAAGAGAAAGTTCGTACCCGGTAAGCACAGCAACGTTTTTATAGTTCTTGCTTAAATGCACCAGGTTGTTAAAGGTTGATATAGCCGGGTAATCAAGCGGGTAAGGTTTACCTGCCCAAATAATCTGTACCGGGTATTTGGCATTGCTCAACAGCTTATTAAAGCGCTCCAGGTGCCAGCTAAGCATATCTGCACGTTTGTAACCCGCAAAACGGCGCGCCCAAACTATGGTAAGTGTATTAGGGTTATACAGTTTGCCTGTTTGGTCGGCCACTATTTCAAAAGCCCTTTTCTTCAGGTATTTTTTACGGTCGTCAAAAGCCCAGTCGTTGGCCTCTTCCATGGCCTTGTACAACTGTTTATCGGCCCAGTAACGCCAGTTTTGCGCATTGGTAATGGAGATGATGTCGCAAATACCATCGTATTTGCTCCACATCTCGCGCGATACATGCCCATGCAGCTGCGATACCCCATTTGCCAGGCGGGCAAAACGCAGTGCCGCAAGCGAATGGTTAAACTGGTCATCGTGCGTGCCAGTTATTTTACGAACCTCATCAATACTAAGGCCGCAGAAATAACTCATTTTGTGGCACAGGTAAATATCATGTTTTTCGTTACCAGCTTCTTCGGGTGTGTGGGTGGTAAATACCAGGTGCTTGCGCACCATTTCAACACTCTTAAATTTATTAAGCAGGTAAAATGCAGAAGAAATACCGTGTGCTTCGTTTAAATGGTAACGGTCTGGCGAAAAATTAAGTTCGTCAACCAGTTTGGCGCCACCAACACCCAACAGTATAAACTGCGCTACTTTGGTAGCCACATTGGCATCGTACAAACGGTGCGTAATGGTTTGAGAAACATAATCGTTTTCCGGCAGGTCTGTTGTTAAAAAAAACAGGGGTGCTGAGTTAAACGTTTCCGGGTTAAGGTACAAGGCTTTTACCCAAACCGGGTGGTCGTGTATCAATATCTGGAACTTAATACCTGTATCTTCTAAAAAGGTAGATGCTTTTTCCATCCAGGAAACCTGCAGGGTTTGGTCCTGGTTGCGCGCCTGGTCGTAATAACCGTATTTCCACAAAATACCAATACCTATAAGGTTTTGCTTAAGCTCATAGGCGCTGCGCATGTGCGACCCCGCCAAAAAGCCCAACCCGCCGCTATAAATTTTCAGCGGTTGATGTATGGCAAATTCCATTGAGAAATAAGCCACTTTTGTTGAATACTGCTCATCTGCCTGGTAGGGTACCTGAAAATTTCTAAAATTCATACTAGCAAGTTATTTTTTTTGCAGCCGCAATTTAGGGGATATTAGTTATAATGTAAATTTTACACATTAAATTAATGTCCCTTACCCAAAATCGCGTAAATATTGTTTATCTAATTTCCCTTTTATACAGCACTAACGCCTGAAAACCCTTATTGCTTTAACTCAACTATCCTATTTAGAAGCCTTTTTG
>CAZRDD010000391.1:0-5238 GCA_964598675.1 uncultured Parafilimonas sp. | reverse complement strand
ATTTTAATGCCTGCCTGGCCCAACTGAACGACTTTTTTACAGAGGTGGAATGGCTGCTGCACGATAAACCGGTACGCAGTTATGATTACTATTACGACCAGGTGGTTTGTTGCGGCGAACTGCTGAGTACCTGCATTGTAAGCCATTACCTGCAGGAAAGCAAAGTACACAACACCTGGATGGATGTACGCGATATTTTAAGAACAGATGATAATTTTAGAGATGCTAATATTGACTGGGCTTATGCTACGCAAAAAACAGCCCAGTTGTTGCTGCCAACCCTGGCTGGTGGCAAAATAGTGGTTACACAGGGTTTTATTGGCAGCACCGATGAAAATGAAAGCACCACACTGGGCCGCGAGGGCAGCGATTTTACAGCTGCCATATTTGCCAACCTGCTTAATGCGGAAAGCCTTACTATTTGGAAAGATGTGGAAGGGATTATGAGTGCTGACCCCAAAGAGTTTAGCGATGCCCAATTTATTGAGCAACTGAGCTTTGAAGATGTAATTGAAATGGCCTATTATGGCGCCCAGGTAATACACCCAAAAACAATAAAACCATTAGAAAACAAGGGGATACCCCTGCATGTAAAATGCTTTTTAAACCCTGCCCTGCCGGGTACTGTTATTACCAAACGAAAAGTAAAAAATCTGCCCCCAATAGTTATTATTAAACAAAACCAGGCATTGATGCACCTGCACAGCCAGGACTTTTCGTTTGTGGGCGAAAGCCCTGTAAGCCAGCTTTACCAAACCTTTGCCCAGGTAAAAACAAGGCCAAACCTTATACAAACCGGGGCTATAAGTGTGCAGTTGTGTTTGGATGACAACAGCAGTAAAGTAGACCAGCTTGCCGCCGCCGCAGGCAGCATTTTTGATGTACAGGTTGAAAAAGGCCTTAGCCTGCTAACCATACGCCATTTTACCCCTGACTTGTTAAATACAATGACGGCCGGAAAAGAAATAGTATTAATGCAGCAAACGCGGGAAACGGTGCAGGTGCTTTACAAATAAGCACACAAGCAAAAATTGATACCAGTTGGATTAGAAGAATAATAAAGCAGGTGGCTGTTACATTATTACGTATTCGCCCTTGCTATTCACTGTTATAATAGGCAGTTTTTTCTCTTTTTCAAAATAGTCGTACGCCTGCTTAATTCTTACAGCAAAGCGTTGTAACTCCTGGTCGTCCTTAGACACTTTGGCCAGGTAATTCATGCTTTCCTTGTTGTTATACCGTACCGGAAAAATATGTACGGGTATAAAATCCTGCCCGTTGTTTTTGGCATTGGCGGCCAGCAGGTAAACTTCCTCAATCTGGCTGTCGGTAATAGGTATGCAGCCTACCGTTACACAACTGCCGTGAATATAAATTTCTCCGCCCGGTTTTAAAGAGTCGCTCAATAATTTATCAGACTGGTTGGGGTAATTTACTTTTAACGACAAGTGGTATTCGCTATTTGGGTTAAACCTTGTAATGTAATAAAAACCCTCGGGCACCTGGTAATCACCATCCATCCTCTTTGGGCCTAAAGAACCGGCCATAGCACAAACCTTGTAGGTTTTAAACAGCTTAAACTCCTCATCGCTGTTGTTGCGCACCCATACCTCCAGTTGGCTGTCGTACTTAAAGGAGCGGATATATATCTGCTTTGCAGGCCACTCCAGCCCCTTGGCTTTAAACTGCTTTTTTAAAGTATCTTCTTTTTGCCTTACCGCAACATCCACATGGGGATACCTTTTGGTTTCATTCATTAAAGAAGGTTGTGCAAAAACGCTTGCGCTTACCAACAGCATCAACGCCACAGCTACAATTGTCTTCATGATATATTTTAAAGTTTAACCGGTTTTATTTTTAAGCCGCAGGCTATATCTGCACTAAGGTATCTTTTAAACCAGCAAGTTTCATATCTTCTTCTATGCGTACGGACTAAATTATTGCAAAATTAGTTTTAACCTTGCCCCTGCGGGATTAAAAGCCGTTAAAATAAGTATAAGATAAACTAAAACAAAGCTTTTACTGTTTTCAAAGATACAAAAGGGGTATCATAAATCGTAGCGGAAACTTATCTTCGTTTTATGAAAGTTGGAATACTGGGCGGCGGCCAGCTTGGCCGTATGCTGCTGCAGGCAGCAGCAAATTATGTTGTAGAAACCTATGTGCTTGAAAATGATGAACATGCACCGGCAGCACACCTGTGCAACCATTTTATAAAAGGCGACATACAGGATTTTGAAACAGTGTATAATTTTGGGAAGAAGGTTGACGCGCTTACCATTGAAATAGAAGCGGTAAACGTTGATGCCCTTGAAAAGTTGGAACAGGAGGGTGTAAAAGTGTATCCCCGCCCCGCAGCAATAAGGATTATCAAGAATAAAATACTTCAAAAGGAGTTTTACAAACAACACCAGGTGCCTTCACCTGATTTTTTAATAACACAAAACCTGCATGAACTTCAGCAGCACCAAGATTTTTTGCCTGCCGTACACAAAATTGGCATGGGCGGTTACGATGGCAAAGGCGTACAGGTAATTAGAACGCCCACAGACCTTGAAAAAGGCTTTGATGCTCCATCGGTTCTGGAAAAAATGGTAGCCATAAAAAAAGAAATTGCCATTATTGTTGCCATGAACGCAAAAGGCGAAACAGCCATATACCCCCCTGCGGAAATGGTTTTTGACCAGGTGCTTAACCTGCTTGATTACCAGGTTAGCCCCGCAGAATTGCCCCAAAAAGTATTATGGAAGGCAGAAGCCATGGCTATAAAAGTGGTTAAGGAATTAAAAAGCCCCGGCCTTTTTGCCGTTGAGCTTTTTATTGACCGCAACGATGATGTTTTTGTAAACGAAACCGCCCCCCGGGTACACAACAGCGGCCACCATACCATTGAAGGCAACTACTGCAGCCAGTTTGATATGCTGTGGAGAATAATGCTGGGTTACCCGCTTGGCAACACCGATGCCATTTTACCATCAAGCCTGGTTAACCTGGTGGGTGCCGAAGGGCATTCCGGCGAGGCTGTTTACAGTGGGCTGGAAGAAGTGCTTAAAATGGACAACGTTTTTGTACACCTGTATGGCAAAACACAAACACGCCCCGGCCGAAAAATGGGCCACGTAACCATTATTAGCCGCGAAAAACTTGACCTTACCCACAAAGCGCATAAAATTAAAAACACGCTTAAAATAGTTAGTTTGTAGTGTGGAGTTTGTGGTTTGTAGTTGAACTAAGCGGGTTGTTTGCGGATAGTAATATTTTAAGTACCGGGCTATTACTGCGTAAAGGTTGAAGAGAATACGGCAGTAGATTTTGGAAATGTAAAGAAATAAGTAATTATGGCACAAACTATATCAGTTGGCATAATAATGGGCAGCGACAGCGACCTGCCCATAATGCAGCAGGCAGCAGACATATTAAAAGAATTTGGGATTGACTTTGAGCTTACGGTAGTATCCGCACACCGCACCCCCCTGCGTATGGTTGAGTATGCCAGCACCGCAAAGGAGCGTGGGCTTAAAGTAATTATAGCAGGTGCTGGTGGTGCGGCCCACCTGCCAGGTATGGTGGCATCTGTTACACCTCTGCCGGTAATAGGGGTACCTATAAAATCATCCAACAGTATTGACGGGTGGGATTCAGTGCTGTCCATCCTGCAAATGCCCAATGGCATACCGGTTGCTACCGTAGCATTAAATGCGGCAAAAAATGCGGGCATATTAGCCGCGACTATTATTGGAGCCTTTGATGAAGCCACCGGCAAAAAAATAGAAGCTTATAAAAAGAAGCTGGAAACAGAAGTGTTGGGCAAGGTTAAAAAGCTGAAAGGCGATGGATGGGAAAACGGTTTTGATAAATAACCGTTGCGGATTGATGCAACTAACACAGGCGGGCGTACACCACCATTGCCTGTGTTAGCTGATATATAAAACAGTAAACTGCTGTTGAAGCGTTAAGGAGTGCTTCAGCAGTGTGTCAATAATATGGCTGCCGTATTTAGCGTAAAATGCGGCAATATTTTCTGTACGCTCCTGCAGGGTATTGGCGGGGAATAATGCCGCCCTCAGTTTTTGTATTTGCGCCAGTTCGGTATCAAACTTTCTCTTTTCAGCGCTTTTCAGTTTTTTCTCTAATTGTTGCAGGCGCTTCACCGCTTTTACTTTTAACGATTCTACATGCGACACCAGTGTTATATCCACTTTTGCGGTAAGCTCCCTTATTTCGTTATAAGCATTTTCAAGGCTGGTTAACTCCCCGTTAAGGTGAAATTTGTTTGCAGATCTTTCAGCAACCACCTTATCCATCAATTCCAGCTCTGTTTTAAAAATATCGGCCACCGAAAAGCCTAGGGCGTCCTGCTTTTTCTTCCATTTTTCTTCTACCAGCAAAAACGAATTGCGTAATACCAGCACTGGGTAAGGCACATCCACCGCTTCAAAAACATTCTTTAATTCAAGCCAGTAAGCCAGTTCGCCGCCACCACCAATAAAAGCAATATTGGGCAGCACCGTTTCCTGAAAAACGCCTCTTAATATAACATTTGGGCTAAACCGCTCAGGGTTTTCCTCCAGTTCCTTCAGTACTTCTCCCTCATCCCAGGATAATTTCAGGCTTTTTACCACCCACTTATTCCCCTCTTTTTCAATACGCTCGCGTTTATCGCCCAGCAGGTAAAACAGGTTTATTTCCCTGCCGCCTGCTTGTGGTTTATAGTATTTTTCAAACTCGGCCAATGTTGCGGTAACAATGGTATGGCTAAAGCCCTCCGTCAATTCCTTTTTTATTACAGGTATAAAACTGCGTTTAAGTGCCGCATTGTCTGGCACAAGCACCACCAGCCCATAAGCGCCAAATAAGGCGTTTACCAGTTGCATGGTAGCCTGCTGTATCGTAACCCCTTCCTTGTAACTCTGCATAAACAGGTTTGTTAACTCCTGCCCATACTGTTCAACCCCTATTTGCCCATGTATGCGGTGTATTAATGCAATAAAATTCTTATCAACCTTCATACGGCCCACAGCACCTGTTTGTTTGGTTTGCCAGGTATACTTTTCGCCGTTAATAGTAATGCTGCCCAGTTCGTCAAGGTCGGCATCCTCGCTGCCCATGTAATCCACAGGTACAAAATCGTACTGCGAAAATTGTTGTTTGCAATACTCCGCAAGCTTTATCGCATGTAAAATTTTGTAGATGAAATAAATGGGGCCGGTAAAAATATTGGGCTGGTGCGCAGTGGTT
>CAZRDD010000390.1:0-5248 GCA_964598675.1 uncultured Parafilimonas sp. | reverse complement strand
ACGGTTTTGGCTATGGTTATGGCTGGAACAACTGGAGCAGCCCCTACCAAACTATTGTACTTTATAAAAACCCCAAGGTTTATTTTAACAACACCAATAAATCAAACCTTACAGCTTACCGCAACATACAGTACAACAACAGTAACAATAACAAGTATGCATCTAATGGCGGGTACCAAAATGGCAACTACTACCCAACCAGGAACGGCAGCTATAATAACAATACCACAAACAATAACTATACACCATCACGTTCATTCAACACCAGCTCATCCAGCAACAGTGCAGGTGGCCGCAGCGGCGGGTTTAACAGCTCAGGCAGCAGTGCAGGCAGCAGCAGGCCAACACGCCATTAATGTAAGCAGCCTTTAATTTTTGTTGCGTGGCTTGTTATTTTGCCAGGCACCCTAAAATATTATCTTAACCTTTTTGAATATGAGGCTTTCATTTATTATTTGCAGTGCAATATTATTAGCTATAACTATAAACGCCTCAGCCCAAACACCCGATGAAGCATTACGTAACTCCTGGTACATACCTGGCGGCACAGCCAGGGCTATGGCTACGGGAGGCGCTGTGGGTTCGCTGGGTGGGGACATTACCGCTAACAATGTAAACCCTGCGGGCCTCGGCTTATACAAAACAAACGAGGTAGTTTTTTCGCCAGGCTTTATGCTTAATAACAATGCTGCCGGTTTTAGAGGTACCAACTCATCCATGACCAGCAATGCCTTTGCTTACGGGGCTACGGGTATTGTACTTCATGGTTCTGGCCTGGAAAACAGCAGCCTCACAAGCACTGCTTTTTCATTCTCGCTTAACCAGTTAGCCAGTTTTAACAATCATGTTCATTACAAAGGGCTTAACAATTACAGCAGTTATGCCGAACAGTTTATTGAAGAATTAGCCAGGGATTTTGCCAGCCCCACTGCAGCAGAACAAAACTACATTTACGGTTCATCGCTTGCTTACCGCACCTATCTTATTGATACCAGTACTGCAAACGGGCAAATGACCTATTTTACTCTGCCTAACCCCAGTACCGGGCTTATGCAGGAGTATGATGCTGTTACAAGCGGCAGTTTAAACGAGGCCTCCTTTAATTTTGCAGGCAGCATGAGCGATAAGCTATTTATTGGCTTTAGCATTAACATACCTTTTGCCAGTTACCGCAGAGACCGGTACCTTACTGAAACTGATGCAAGCGGCAATGCACACAACAATTTTAACTACTCAACATTTACTGAAAACTACCGCTCAACAGGTGTGGGTGTTAATGTTAAATTTGGTATTATTTATAAGCCCCAGCAAAACTTCAGGTTAGGGTTTGCCATACACACCCCTTCGTTTATGTGGTTTACGGATAAGATAAGAGCATCTATGGTAACCAACACAGAAGACTATGCGGGGGTAAAAAGTGAGAACAGCGATAACCTAAACAGCGGTAACCCAGGCGAAAGCCAGTACACCCTGCAAACGCCACTTAAAGCAATTGCCAGCGCCACTTACCTGTTCAGTGCCGTGCAGGATACCCGTAAACAAAGAGGCTTTATTACTGCCGATGTGGAATATGTGGGTTATGGAACATCAAAATTCTCGGCCAGTCAGGACCTTGGTACGGACTATTACACTACATTAAACAGTGCCACATCAGACTATTTGAAAGGCAATGTTAACGTTAGGCTTGGCGGCGAATTGAAGTTAGACCCTATTGCCATACGTTTAGGCGGCGGCTACTATGGCAGCCCTTACCGTGATGGCCAGTTAAAAGCCAGCCGCATGCAACTGGGTGGTGGTTTTGGCTACCGCAACCACGGCCTTTTTATTGACCTTGCCTACATACAAACTTTCAATAAAGACGTAAACTTTCCTTACCGCCTTAACGATAAAGCCAATACCTACGCTACCATTAACAACAGCAGGGGCAACATTATTCTAACATTAGGTATAAAGATATAGGGCGAAATAAAACACATCAGCCGCCATCTTTCAATTGACCTCTTTTTACACACGCAAACGCACCCACTAGATAAATATTGGATGCACGAAAGGTTACTGTTATCCACCCAGCCAAATAATAAAATTGGACTAAACAGTTATAGACAAAAAAGGTTATGTGCAAACGCACAAGCCTGCTACAACCTGCATATTTACATATAACCTGCGTTATGGGCGTTTTAACCAACCGGGTGAATTTATTTTTTGCTGCTACTTAATTAACAGCACCTTGTTGCCATGCTCCCTTCTAACAATCAGCAACCCGCCGGTACCCAATGGCTTCCATTCAAAGCCCTCCCCCTGTTTATTTTCATGCAAAGCTTTGTAATTGAGTAACACCTGCGATGGCCTTTTTGCCAATTCTATTTTTTCCACACCCGTACTGTCGTAGGTTTGATAAACCAGCTTAACGGTGCTGGTGTCAATTTTTTCAAAATTAACCCCATAGTATTTTTTTAAATGGCCAGCATAATCAGCCTGTTGAATAACCGAGGTAGTAGAAATAATATGGTCTTCGCCAGGGGGTAATAATGCCGGTATTGCATCCATCGAGCGCAGGTAATGCCGCACGTAATCGCCATAGCCATCGGTTAGCCAGGGTTCATCACCAGGAAACCTGTTTTTCCCATCAAAATCTACCATGTAGGTGGCCCAGTTTAGTTCCCTTACAGCATTTTCATACAAAGTGCTGTCGCCGGTAAGGCTAACATAAAGCAGTTCATCCGCCGCCTGCCTGGATGAATGGCTGTTTGCAGGCATCTGGTAAACGGTTTGCTCATTGGTTACCTGCACCCCATATTTCTTCCATTTATCGTTACCAAAATTTTGGTGTACCCAGTTAATAATCTTCATGGCATCTTCCTTCCAGTTGGGAAAATATTCGGGGTGCAGCATTATAAACCTGGCAAAAGTCATGGCATTTATCTGCGTGTCGCTCCACCAGTCAACATCCTCAAAAAAAGGCCCCCATTTATTTTCCTTCATTGGGTATGCCTTCATCCATTGCAGTAAGGTATTAAACCCAGCCTGGTACGCGCCGGTATTGCCTTTGTGCATGGCAATAAGATCGAGAAACAACTGCATGGTTGGGGCCCAGTTTGTGGTATAGCCAGCAGAATCAATCCAGGTGCCGGTAAAATCGTGGCCCCTTAATAGTGCTGTTACGCCTGTAACGGCATTCACTTTAAACGGCAGTGGTGAATAATTTATGTTGCCTTCTTTTATGTGGCTTACAAGTGTGTTGGCAATGTTTACAGCCCCATCGAGGTAAAGGTTGTTTTGACCAACATTGTAGGATGAACTCTGTTTAAAAACATTCAGTAACTCTAACCCAAATGAGCCTGCTTTATCTGGCTGTAGCACGTCCTTACCGGCACGCATATCCCCATCGTACAACCCTGAATAAATATTGGTATTATATGGGTAAGGCAGGTTTGGCCAGGCAGTGTTAGCAGCCGAAAGCCCATGAGATAAATAGTAATCTGCAATAAAATACATATTTACCTTAACACGCTCGTTGCCAGTATAGGGATAATACAACCGCCAGGAAGATAACGCCATGGCAAACTGGTCGCCACCAATACCCCGGGGATCGTTAAAATCAGCATTCCACACTTGGTGGTTCATGTAATAAGGCAGCCCGTTAAAATCGGTACGCATTTTATCCCAAAAATTAAACACCAGTTGAATAGTATGGCTATAGGCCTTTCCCTTATTATCATCGTACCAAGGTACTATTGCCCCCTTTTTATCGGTACGGATGGGGTGATATATCAACACCTCTTTGTTTTGTGCAATAGCTTCAATACCAAACAACAAGCAGCTAACAGCAATGAATATTGCTTTTTTCATACGGCAGTTTATTTAAAAAATACAGAATCTCTTCGCGGTGTTTCTAAAATTTTATATCGTCACTCGTTCCTTTAGCATTTACAATTTCAACGCGTTGTACCTGTTCATCAACATTTATTACCCTGGCAGATTGTGATAAAAACCCTGCACCGTAATTAAGCTCCACTCTACGCTTTTTACCATTACGCAGTGTAAGCAAGGCATAGCGGTCGTCCGGTTTCACCCTTATTGGTTTTACCTTTTGTTTCATTACAAACACCTTTAACGGGCCACGGTTTTGCGAGGCTGCCAGTAAACATTGGTTATTGCCATTGTACAATTTAACCAAGGCCTTACCATTGCCAGGTATAAATATGCCGCTTTGCAAAATTGACAGGGGGGTAAAGCCGCCTTTGCCATCACCCTTAAGCACCAGGCCATTTAAGGCATCGTACCGGCCCACACTTACTTCCGGGCCATAATCATTGCCATTAATTACTACATCAAGGTTGCCATCTCCATCCACATCTTCCGCCACCATACCAAACAGGCTGGAAAACTGTGCTTCTACTGGCAGCGGCTGCATAGTAAATTGCCCGTTACCATCGTTGCGTATGTACATACTCTGTGCGGTATTGGCTTCCAGCACAAGTGCATCTTTAAGCTCATCGGGCGTAAGCATACTATCAATGGTTGCAGCAGCATATTTTTTGTAGGAAGGAAATTTGCGCCTGAACTCAATCATTTGCTTTATTTCATCATCCCTCAATTGTGCTGGGTACTCGTAGCGGTTGCTATCATCGCCCGATGATTTTGGCAGGTAAACCGTTGGGATGGCATCAAAAATGCCATTCTTATCAAAGTCTTTAGCATAGATGCGCACAGGATATTTTGCCGATGGGCGGTAAAACGAGTTGGTGCCTGCATTGCCTACAATGTAATCTATATCCCCATCATTGTCAAAGTCGCCCGGTATTATACTGTTCCACCAGCCAGTTTGTTTATCAAGCCCCGTGTGCAGCAATTGCAATATGCCATGGTTGTTTTTATAAAACTTAACGGGCATAAACTCCCCTGCAATAATAAGGTCGGTCCAGCCATCATTATCAAAATCAGTCCACAAGGCATCACAGGTCATCCCTACATTTATCAGTTCTTTTGCAGCAGTAGCGGTAACATCGGTAAATACAACCTTACCGTTTTTGGAATCGTTACGGTACAACATGCATGAAACCGGCAAAGGGTATTTACCCGGCACACAACGGCCAGCCACAAAAAGGTCCAAATCTCCGTCGTTATCAAAATCTACCGCCCTCGCGCATGATTTACTGGTAAAATTTTGGGGCAGGGCCAAAGTATCCAGCAATGTAAAATTGCCCTTACCATCGTTAATATACAACCGCGTAAGCAGATTTTCCGA
>CAZRDD010000389.1:0-5258 GCA_964598675.1 uncultured Parafilimonas sp. | reverse complement strand
GGCTGCGGTAAAACATGCCCTTGCCCAGTTTAGCGTTGCCCCCTCGCTGGATTTTACGCTGAATGCCGACATTCAACAACTGGATGCGGTAAGCAAACCATTGGGCGATGAACGCAAAGAAAGTATTACCGGCACAAGCCTGTACAAAACGTTTACCCAAAAAAACCAGGCGCATTTTATTGAGCCAAATGAAAAAAGCGAGCTAAGGCACTGGAAGGATTTTTTTACCAACAGCAAAGGGCAGGATACTGCCTACCAGTTGCCAGATACTGGCACCGGTTTACAGGGTAACCCAAGCCAACCAGTGCAGCAGCCAATTGTGGAACAGGAAGGTGGTGATGAACCTTTTACATCATTAACACAATTATACCAGCCCTCACAACAACCGCAGGTTACCCTTAACAGGCAATTAGAAACCGGCAATTGGAAGCAGGATACATCGTGCATACAACTGCATAACACCTATATTATTGCGCCTACCCAAAATGGTTTTTTACTGGTACACCAGCAATTGGCGCACGAGCGTATTTTGTACGAACGTTTCAGTACCGCCATACACGGCAGGCATATTGCCTCGCAGCAAAACCTGTTCCCCTCTACTCTGGAGCTGGCCCCGGCAGATGCTGGTTTACTGCGCGAACTGCTGCCAGCCCTGCAAAATAGTGGTTACCGCATTGAGCCTTGTGGCAAAAACACGTTTGTTATACAAGGCTCCCCAGCCGATGTGGCGGCGGGTAACGAGAAGCATTCTATTGAGTTGCTGATTGAACAGTTTAAGCACTTTAGCAGCGATGTAAAATTTAGCAGGCGCGAAAAACTGGTGCGGTGCATGGCACGCCAGCAGGCCATAAAAACCGGGCAATCTCTCGGCCAACAGGAAATGGCCTCGCTTATTGACGAGCTTTTTCAATGCAGCAACGCCAATATTACCCCCACCGGAAGCCCCACGTATATTGAATTTAAAGAGGATTATTTAGACAGGATGTTTGGCAGGTAGAGGGCCTACGGCTTTAGCAGGTGCAAGATGAATTATACTGATTACTACTTTTTCTTCGACCTCCATAAATCGTAACGGATAAACAGGTTTAGCGATGCGTTACGCTCTTTTTTGGTTTGCCCCGCTGGGGTGGTGTACGTTATGTAGGGCGTTATGCCCCAGGCATACCTGGCACCAAACGAAAAACGCTTCCACTGGTACTGTGTTTCCAACATAAACTGCCAGTATGTTTTTGCAAAAGCCGAATCGCTTTTAACGTCAATTATTTTGCTGCTCACCAACGAGTCGGCCCCTGTAACAGCATTGCCCCTATGCCCCTGTTGTGTTACCACAGCACTTTGAAAATGGTTCCATACCGCACCGGCACCAACCTGTAACCCAGGCAACACGTTATAATGCATGCTTACAGGCAACTGGTGGTAATAGGTTTTATTAACGCGGCTTACCGTTGAGGACGTTGTTTGTGTTGTACTGTCGTAACTTATTATTTTGGTGCTGTAGGCAATATCTTTTGTATACTGCGGTGCCCCATATTTAAACTCTACCTGTAAAAACTTTTTATTATGGTGCAACCTGAAATAAACCGATGGTATATAATCGCCCAGGGAACCCTTCCGGCCAAAAGCATTATAGGGTGAAGCTTTTTGGCCATCAACAGGTAATAGTTGCTGCATGGAAATACCAGCGGTAAAATAAACTTGCTGCGGGCGCATTACAAAGTCGGTAATTTTACCCTCCAGAGACTGCCTCACTGAGGCGCTATCATATTCCTTGCTGACTGGAGCTTGTCTAATTTGTTCTACATTTATTTCCTGCGTTTTTACCAAATCGCCAATTACATGTAAAGCGGGTAACTCTTTAATAGCTTTTTTTATATGCTTTTTCTTTTTAACCACTACATCTGTCAGCTTCCCTTTTATTTCAGTTACAGTATCTACGTCAGTTTCGCCAACTCCCCCCGTTTTACTATTGCCACTACTACCTGCAATTACCTGTGGCGTCATTATTTTTCTTAAACCAACAGCATTTATACCAGCCGCTCTTTTTTTATCAACCGCAACTTGTTCAAGCGGGCTTCCTTTCGCCGTAAACTTCAATGATGATTTTGAAGCAGTCGTATCATTTACAGCAGCATTGTGTTGTAATCCGGCTTTGCTAAGGCTATCCGCCCGTTCGCCATTTCCGCCTTTAGTAACTTTTGCACTATCCCCTTTGCCATTTTTTACGCCTGTACCTGGATAAGCAATCGCCCTTTTATCAGAAGCAGCAGCACTACTGCCGGGTAAGGTGTCTTTTGCATCCTCCCCTCCCTTTCTGCCCGATACCATTTTATATACTCCAAACGTTATACCTGCAACAAGCAGCAACAACAGACCGCCCAGCAACCATTTACGGCAGCCAGTATTAACAGGTGGAGGCACAGCGTTATCATCCTCCTCCTCCAGCATTTTACGCATGGCTTCCCAACCCATATCCTCTGCCGGAAGCGGGATGTCGGCCAGCTTGTTTGCTAATTGCTCCTCGTATGGTAAACATTCATTCATTCTTTCACATATATCCTTTTAATTGTTTTTGTAATGTTTTACGCGCCTCGCTAACATGCCATTTGCTGGTACCTTCGCTAATGTTTAGCATACCTGCAATTTCAACATGGGTGTACCCATCTATTACAAACAGGTTAAACACCGCCTGCGTGGCTGGCGGCAGCTTTCGCACCATTTGCAATATATCTTCAGTAGTAAGGGATGCAAGAACATCGGGGGGAATATGTACCTCTGCGGCTTCCCCCGTTTCGGCCGCAGCGATATTCTTATCCTTCGACCGTATAAAATTGAGGCAGGTATTAATAATTATCGTGCGTATCCAGGTATAAGGGGCTGCTTTACCGCCCGAATACTGGTTAATGCTTTTAAACACTTTAAAAAAACCAGTGTTCAGCACTTCCATTGCATCGGCTTCGTTGCGGGTATAGCGCATACAAATATTCATCATTGCGCTGTAAAAGCTCCGGTAAAGCTTTTCCTGCGCAAGGCGGTCGCCATTTTTACAACCTTCTATTACCGTGCTAATATCGTGTCCGCTGTTATTCAAATCATCCGCGTCTGCTTAAACAAAAGCAATCTAATGCAAAAACAGAAAAGCTGTTAAAGGCTGCCTGTATGTATTCAAAAGACATATACACCAACAAAGGCAAGGCCGTTGGGTAACTTAGTAAAAATATTTTAGCAGAAAACAAGGCTGCTATGATATGTAAATATCCCCCAGCAAAAAGTTAGTGTTTAGTTTGGGCAATGCTATTACATCCTGCAAGGCCGTGTAAGTTTTGGCAATCCAGTGATTGGTTTCATCCTTCTCGTAAAAAATAACCAGGTTTTTCTGTGGTTCTACGGCCAGGTAATATTGCAGGGAGGATATTTTTTGATACTGGATAAACTTATCGGTTAAATCGTACTTACGGGTTGAATCAGAAAGCACCTCCACTATTAACAACGGACTATACAATATATAGTCTTTATATGGCAGGTCGGCATCTGGTTGTTGTTTTATAATTACAATGTCGGGGTATACATAAACATCCTGCCCTTCTATATTTACTTTTACGTTTTCTATGTATATTTTAAAGCCTGCATTTTTTAGCAAAAACTTAAACAGGGTTAATAACTGAATACAAATTTCATTGTGCAAAAGGCTTTCTCCGGGCTTAGGAATGAGTTTTCCAAAAAAATATTCATGGCGCTGCATACCTGCCTCATCAATGGCAATGTACTCTGCCAATGTATACTTACGCAATATGTCAACAGTTTGCTGTACCATATATCTTGATTTACAGCTAATATTTCAATTCTCCAGCTGCACTGCCGTTAAAAACCGCTCCACGGCTTTGCGTACACTGGCAGAGCTTACATTATGGTTATTTACCAGTACGGAGAAAATGAGTGTTTTATTTTTTTGGGTAATAACGTAACCACTAAGGGCAATGTTATTGCTGAGCGAGCCTGTTTTGGCAAAAATCTTGCCTTTCAGGTTTTTATAGTAACTGCCAAGGGTGCCATCCCCACCGGTGGAGAAAATGGTGGTTATACGGTTCCAGGCAAACTCGTTGCGCATTTTATTGAGGATGAAAACAAAGTCCTGCGGGGTAAAAAGGTTATACCTGCTAAGCCCGCTGCCATCTACCCACTGGGGGCGTTGCGGCAAACCAGCATAATCGGTGTTAAGCAATGTATCAATAATTGCAGCATCGTTCATAAAGCCAAGCCTTTCATTGCCCACCATAAGCAGGCTTTGTTCTGCATAGAAATTATCGCTGCGGTGCATCATTATTTTTAAGAGAGAATCAGTGGGCTGGGAGTGGATGGTATGTATAGCCAAATGTGCGGGTATTTCGCCATAAAACGAGTTATCTTGCAATTGACCATTCTTTAGATTTTGCAATCCATAGTCGCTTTTCAATATTTCAATTGCTGTTTGGTTATTACTTGTAACAAATGGTATCTCTATTTTATTAAAAACAGCGTTGCCCTCTAACAAATGAAAAGTATTGTCACTGGCATTTCTTACTATTTTGACACTATTTAAAAGCTGTTTTACATAATCACTATCCTGCATGGCTTTTTTAGCCCTATTTTCAACCGGGATGGTAAAAGACTGTTCTATCCTGCTTTCAAAAAACTGAGGTTTTACCCCCCAGTTAAATTGAATTGCAAATGGTGATACACGTTTTTTATTTAAAAGGGTTATTTTCACCGTATTTGCATTTACAGGAAAAGCACTTCTTTCAACCATATAATCGTCATTGTAATCATCCCACGACCAGCCCGCACCTAAAGCACTTTCCTCCCAAGAGTTTGTTGAAATATAAAGCGCCTTTTTTTGAGATTTCAAAAAATCAAGTACGGGCTGACGACTAAAGTCTTCATGCAAAAAGGAAGGGTCGCCAGTAGCAAAAATATTAATAGCGGTATCACTAAAATCCTGGTACCTCAACCCCACCAAACTATCCCCCAAATATTTCATGGCTGCATAACAGGTAACTATTTTGGTATTACTGGCGGGTATAAAATACTTATTGCCCTGGTAGTTGTACAGGTACTTATTATCCGTTGCATCGTACACGCAAATACCAACATGGGCACTTGCCAGCAGGCTGTCGCTTAAAACAGTTTGCTCTGCCACCCTTGCAATTTTCTGTACCCTGCATGCAGTTAACAGCAACCCGCATACCAGTATTATTGTGTACTTTATCTTCATATTTGTTGGC
>CAZRDD010000388.1:0-5269 GCA_964598675.1 uncultured Parafilimonas sp. | reverse complement strand
CTACTTACACGGGGCCTGTAAATGCAAATATCTAAGGGTGAAGTTATCGTATTCAAACCAAAATCCCCCTCCGCAGAGGAGAGGGACTTTGGATTAATTATCAATACCATCTGTATTTACATCCGTACCAGCTTATTTCAGCTTCAGGTCTTCTATAATGCCTTTTATCCTGGCTTCCAGCAGGGCATGTGTTTCATCGTATTTTTCCTTGCTTTCCAGCTTGGTATTAACGCTGAAATAGAATTTTATTTTAGGCTCGGTGCCACTTGGCCTGGCCGAAATTTGTGTACCATCTGCCAGTATAAACTGTAACACGTTGCTCTTAGGCAGGTTTATATCATGGCTCTCGCCTGTTACAAGGTTTTTGCCAACTTGTAACTGGTAATCAAGCAGTTCCACAACCTGACTGCCATTAATAACTTTTGGCGGGTTGTTACGGAAGCCCTGCATCATTTCAGCAATTTCTTCCTGGCCGCGCTGGCCTTTTTTGGTAATGCTTATCAGGTGTTCCAGGTAAAAACCGTATTTAACATACAGGTCAATAAGCTTATCGTATAACTGCACACCATTCTCTTTTTCGTAGGCGGCCATTTCGCAAAGAAAAGCCACTGCGGAAACAGCATCCTTATCCCTAACCTTATCGCCCACCATCATACCAAAGCTTTCCTCACCACCAATTACAAAGTTTTCTTTGCCCTCTTTCTCTTTAATCAGTTCAGCAATCCATTTAAAGCCGGTAAGTACATTGTAGCAGGCCACACCGTTTGCTTTGGCTACATTATCAATCATATAACTGGTAACAATGGTTTTTATTACCATATCGTTAGGCTGTGCAAGCCCTTTGGCTTTGCGGGCTTCCATAAGGTAAGTAAAGCCGAGTACAGCGGTTTGGTTACCATTCATCAGCACCCACTCGCCTTTGTGGTTTTTTATGCCAATACCTACGCGGTCGGCATCAGGGTCGGTACCCAGCAAAATATCTGCATTAATTTCTTTGGCTTTTTTAATACCCAGGCTCATGGTTTCGGCCTCTTCGGGGTTGGGGTAACCCACTGTGGGGAAGTTGCCATCAGGCGTAGCCTGTTCTTCCACAACAGTTGCATTGGTAAAACCAAAAGCCTCCAGCACTTTAGGCACCAGCATAATGCCTGAGCCATGTATGGGGGTATATACAATTTTAAGGTCGTGCTGCTTAACAATCACATCAGGGTAAACGCTAAGGCTTTTAACCATTTTAATGTAATCATCATCAACATCTTTGCCTATAATAGTTATGTTGTTCTCTCCACCTGTCCATTTAATATCATCAACCGTTTTAATAGCGTTTACTTCGGTAATAACACTTTTGTCGTGTGGTGGCACAAGCTGGCCGCCATCGTTACCATAAGCTTTATAGCCATTGTATTCCTTAGGGTTATGGCTGGCAGTACAAACCACGCCACCCTGGCAACCCAGTGTGCGTATGGCAAAACTAAGTTCAGGCGTGGGGCGCAAAGCATCAAACAAAAACACTTTTATGCCGTTGGCTGCAAATACATTGGCGGTTGTTTCGGCAAAAAAGCGGCTGTTATTACGGCTGTCGTGTGCAATAGCTACTTTAATTTCCTGGCCCGCGTATATTTTTTTAAGATAGTTGGCAAACCCTTGTGTGGCTGTGCCAATGGTGTATTTGTTCATACGGTTGGTACCCACACCCATAAGGCCGCGCATACCACCTGTACCAAATTCAAGGTTCTGGTAAAATGAATCTGTAATTTCTTCCGGTTTTTCGCTTAGCAAACGTTTTATCTCGTCCTTGGTGGCCTGGTCGTAATTACCATTAAGCCATATATCTGCTTTCTGTTGAATGGCTGCGTCCATAGTTTAAGCTTTTTGATTGGATGGCAAGTTTAAGGATAAATAATGATTTGGGCATGAGAAATTTAAACCGGCTATAGCAATTATTATATGACTAACAGTTGATTGAGGTAAATGGAAGCCACGATACCCTTGATTAATACAAAGTAAGTAATAGTCTGTAGTAACGGCATATTAGCGCTTCATTTTATGCGGATACCTGGCTGCTGTTATTCTATTACCCCTTATCAGCCCATTAGCCAAAAAAAATCCCTAATTTACCAGCCCAAACTTAAAAAGCAAAGCGTAATAAATTTAAAGAACGATGGCAGCTTCAAAACCAACAGCAATAGTATTAACCAATGGGTTATTAGGTGTATTTGATGCAAAAACAGCCCACGGGCTTATAAGGGGTACGGAGCGTTTTGATATAATTGGCGTGTTAGACCACGCCTATGCCGGCCAGGATGCCGGTGAGGTGCTGGATGGCATTAACCGCAACATACCTGTTTTTGCCACTGTTAAAGAGGCTATTGCGCAACTGCCAGCCATTGACTACTGCATTATTGGGGTGGCTACCGTTGGGGGCCGCCTGCCGGGCGATTTTTTGGTGATTATTGAAGAATGTATTGCCAACAATATATCAATAGTAAACGGGCTGCACGAGTTTTTGACGGATAAACCCCATATAGTATCGCTGGCGGCTGAGCACAACGTTACCTTAACCGATGTACGCAAGCCAAAAGCCAAGGCCGACCTCCATTTTTGGAATGCCGAAATATTTGAGGTTACCGCCCCTATTATTGCAGTGATTGGCATGGATTGTGCCATGGGCAAACGCACCACCTGCCGGTTGATAAAGCAGGCCTGCGAGGCTGGGGGTTTACCCGCACAAATGATTTACACAGGCCAAACAGGCTGGTTGCAGGGCGGCAAATATGGTTTTATTTTTGACAGTACACTGAACGATTTTATTTCGGGTGAGCTGGAACACGCTATTGTAAGCTGCTGGAAAGAAGAAAACCCGGCGGTGATATTGCTGGAAGGCCAGAGCGCCTTGCGCAACCCAAGCGGCCCCTGCGGGTCGGAACTGCTGGTATCGGGCAACGCGAAGCACACCGTGCTGGTACATGCCCCTAAGCGCAAATACTACGACCACATGCCAACCTGGGGCAGCATCCCCACGGTGGAATCGGAAATAGCGCTGATTAAAATGTATGGCTCGGAAGTAATAGCCCTGGCGCTTAATACGGAAGATTGTACCCTGGAAGAGGCCCTGGCTTTTCAAAAACAGTACAGCGAGCAATTAAACATACCCGTTTTATTACCGCTGCAGCAAGGGGTGGCAAGTATTGTGCCGGTAATACAATCCCTTATAAAATAAATGGCAGAGGGCAGGCTTAACCAAACTTAATGCCGCATAAACATTATAGTCGCACTGGTGGCTGAAACAATTTTTAACTGTGCAGTTTTATATAAATTATCAACATGAAAATTAAAAGCGTACGTGCCTGGGCAGAAAACCTGCCGCTCACCAAAACTTATGTAATCGCCTATAAAACCATCAGCGATACGGAGATTGTTTTTTTGGAGGTAACCCTTGAAAACGGGCTTACAGGTATTGGCGCATCCAACCCCTTTGCGGATGTAGTGGGCGAAACGCCTGAAGTTACCTTAACCAACCTGCAGAGCGGTTATCTGGATAGCTGGATTGGCAAAGACATCCGCCATTTTAACCAGTTGATTGCGGATGCTTCAATCTATTTTCCCAAGCTGCCAGGTACGCTGGCAGCCATTGATATTGCCCTGCACGACCTTTTTTGCCAGTTTATCGGCATCCCCGTTGTTGATTTTTATGGTCGGAAAATACAGGCGCTGCCCACCTCGGTAACGCTGGGTATAAAGGATACGGCTGCCATGCTGGAGGAAGCCAAAGAATATTATAAGCTGGGTTTTAAAATACTAAAGATTAAAACCGGCCTGGATGCAGACCAGGATATTGAAAGAGCTATTACCCTTACTGACCATTTTAAAGGTAAAATGACGATACGTGTGGATGCCAACCAGGGTTACAGCGTGGCCCAATTACAGCATTTTATTAAAAACACCCGGGGGTATGGTGTTGAGCTGATAGAGCAACCCACGAAAGTAGGTGCAGAAGCGGAATTGGGTGCCCTGGCAGAAGAAGACAAAAAAATACTGGTGGCGGATGAATCGCTGCTGAATGCGGGTTCTGCCCTGGCATTATCGCATCCGCCTGCCCCTTACGGCGTATACAATATTAAGCTGATGAAAAGTGGCGGCATTACCGGTGCCAAAGAAATTGCAGTGATTGCCAAAAATGCCGGTATTGACCTTTTTTGGGGCTGTAACGATGAGAGCATTGTAAGCATTACCGCAGCACTGCATGCCGCTTACAGCTGTAGCAACACCAAATACCTTGACCTTGACGGCAGCTTCGATTTAAGCAAAGACCTTGTTGAAGGTGGCTTCACCTTAAAAGATGGCTGTATGATAACCAACGGTTTGCCAGGCCTGGGGGTGAAGAAGGTATAGTGTTAAAACACCGGTGTTTGGAACTCCTGTAATTTAGAAACTTTACTATACAAGCGTTTACAATAAACCACTGCCTTTATTGTAAACGCTTATTGTTTATCTGCATTTTTTGAACAATTAGCCGTTAAATAACATCATTGAAAAAGAAATAACACCACATGCAATGCCCACCAGCCTGCTCGACCATATTGCACGATACATAAAGCTTACCAATGAAGAGCAAACAATATTGCCCACCTTTTTTAAGCCAAAACAACTACGTAAAAAGGAGTACCTGCTAAAGGAAGGGCAGGTTTGCAACGCCAGCTATTTTGTTTGCAAGGGCTGTATGCGTATGTACCATATAAACGATAAAGGCGTTGAGCAAACAACCCATTTTGCCATTGAAAACTGGTGGCTGGCTGATTATATGAGCCTTGACAGGCAAACACCTTCTATATTCAACATACAGGCAGTGGAAGCCTGCGAGATACTGGTGCTGGAAAAACGCCAGGAAGAAGCCTTGTTTACGAGACTGCCGAAGATGGAGCGTTATTTCAGGATTGTTTTTCAAAAAGCCACGGCGGCTTCGCAATTGCGCATAAAGTACCTGTACGATTTTACCGGCGAAGAACGGTATCACCACTTCCACAATTCTTTTCCTCAATTTGTACAACGAATACCACAATATATGCTGGCATCTTACTTAGGATTTACGGCAGAATTTTTAAGCAAAATAAGGGCTAAAAAAATGTAGCGGGCTATTTCTTAAACAAGTTCAAGATTTTTGTATACCCCGCAACGGAGCTTTGCATAAACAAAAAACAGTTTATGAACAGCAGAATTGATTTAAAGGAAACCGCCCCGGAAGGTTATAAAGCCATGTATGGTTTTGAAA
>CAZRDD010000387.1:0-5285 GCA_964598675.1 uncultured Parafilimonas sp. | reverse complement strand
CAAAGAGAACATAGAACACATAACCGGGAACAAAGAACCTTCCCCCGAACCGCAGAACATTCAAACAATCAAACATACAAACTTTCCCAACCCGTAGCACAGAACCCGCAACCCGAACATCGCAGCATTTGCCGTTTTCAGCGCAGCATGCACGCGCTTTGCAGCATTTGGCAAGCCTGCGGCCTTTACCCATTGTAGCTTTGCTGCTGTAAATAACAACCAACAAAACCTCATCAATATGAAAAAGATATTCACCATAGCAGCTACCGCCGCCCTTATTGGCATGGTGGGTTTATCATGCACTTCAAACAAACAAATTGAACAAAGCAGTGCCGATAAAACCATTAACATGCAGGTGTACACCACCAACAATTATTCATCAAAAGTGTACGAAGGTTCAACCGCAGCATTGTACATCAGCGTAAATAAAACGGCAAAAAACAAAAGCGAAATAGTGATGGAAAAAACATTTCCAAGTATGCCGCTGCAGTATTTTCCTGATGCGGTAAATGCGTTTAAAGATTCAATACAAGTGGCTGGCGTAAAGCAGGAAGAAGCCCTGAATATATCGTACACACTCACTTACAGCTCAAACGGTAGTGTTGTACAAATGCAGGGCAGCGAAGTAATTACCGGTAACCAGAAAGATGGAAAACTACTCATCAATATATAGCGCAACAGCGCACCCCCGCAGGAAGCCTCTTTGCAAAAAGGGGCTTTTTTATTTGTTCTGCCGTACTGCTAATTGCAAACTATCACAGTAATTTAAGCAGCTAAAAGGTTAACCACAAACAATAGTGTTTACTTTTATGTAACATGTACCTGTTATTACTCTGCGCAATTATTATTATCGTATTTGTGTTGGCTGGCCTCTTATCAGTGCGCGGCAAACCTACGCATGCAGGTGGTATTGTGTACCGTGTGGAGAATGGTAAAAAACTGTATCTCATCGTATCATCGTCTTCCTCAAAAAACAAATGGGTGTTGCCCAAAGGGCGTATTGAAAAAGGCGAACAGCCCATGCAGGCTGCTGCCCGCGAGGTGCTGGAGGAAGCCGGTGTTGTAGCCCAGCCCCTGAAAAAAGCAGGCACGGCCCGCTACAGCAAAAACCGCAAACGCTATGCAGTGGAATATTACCTTATGGCATTTGTACAGTGCGATGGCCCCGGACTTGAAAAACGAAAATTGGCCTGGCTGGATAAAGAAGCTGTACTGGAAAAACTTGGCAGAAGCCAGGTGGCTAATGTTTTTAAAAAGGTGGAGTAAGCCAGAACAACAAGGGCTTTTACAATAATTTGTTGAAGAAGGAAGTTTTAATGTTTATACCATTTACGTAACTTTGAAATTATCAACTTTTTGTATGACAGCAATTGGCGGAACATATCAAAATGGGAACATAAAACTTGATAAAGAGTTTTTGTCAAAAAAACCAGTAAAAGTGATTGTTACTTTTTTAGAAGAGGAAAACGCTGTAACTGGTGAAGACGGGTTAATGTTATCCAATTTTTCCTTTGCTCAAAGCCAGGCAACCCTGAAAAGCTTTGGCGGATCGTTAAGTGATGCTTTAATTGAGGAGAGAAGAAGCGAAATATGAATATATTTTTAGATACTTCTTCTTTGGTTAAGCTTTATCATCGTGAGGCAGACACACAGGTTGTTGAAAATGTTTTTATTCAACACAAAATAACGCGCGTATTTCTATCCGAAATTTCCAAAATTGAATTTGCTTCAACCATCTGGAAAAAAGTTCGCACAAAAGAAATAGCAGAAAACGAAGCTAAAATTGTTATTGGGCTTTTTGAAAGTGATTATCCAAAGTATACTTTTATCAAAGCCGATGCCGCCATCATTGCCCGGGCGGGAGTATTTTTGTCAAAATACGGCCTGCAAGGATTAAGAACACTCGACAGTATACAACTTTCTGTAGCAACATCCCTGGCAAACGAAGCCGACTTATTCATTACGGCCGATCATTTATTAAAAACACTTTTCAGCCTCGAATTGCTGCCTGTTTTATAAGGGATAAAAATCACTCACATTCCTCCCTACCCGCTTAATTTTTCCAGCACATAAAATACTATAGGGCAAAAGGTGGAGTTCTTCAGGGTGATGGCTTGCCTTTTAAGCAGTACATCCTCATCCGTATAGGGAAAGCGCTGGCAATCGCTGGGGCGCACATCGTAAATACCGCAGGCATTATCCTCCCCCAAAAAAGGGCAGGGCAGGCTGTTGCCCACATAATCCCCTTCCTCATCACGAATCATATACTCATCAATCAGTTCCGTTTCGCGCATGCCTAAGTGTTTGCTTATGCGCTTAATATCGGGCCCTTTAAAGCGGGGGCTGTAGTTTTTACAGCAGGCAGCGCAGTTAAGGCAGTTTACTTTCTCAAAAGCCTCCTCGTGTAAATCGGGCAGTTGCTTCAGCACCTTTTTTTTATCGGCCCGTTGCAAAAACTGCTTGTATTTTTTTTGATGGTCGTCGCTTTGTTTCTCCCAGTTATCAAAGGTTACCTCTGCCATAGTTGTTGGTAATTATGTTATTGGCAAGCCTTTTGGGCCCCAACATGTTATAAAAGCCATAAAACAGTTGCTGTTTGCCGGTTGTATAGTTATTGCCCCGGCTGGTAAAATACTTTTGCTTAATTTCGCGCCACGAAAGTAACCAACATTATGCACGAAATAAGGGAACAGTGGCTTATATTAATATCAACCCCCATATACATCATCATAATCGGGCTTGAAATTTTGTTAAGCCAGCTTAGGCACCTTAAAGCGTATACTGTTAAAGATACCCTTACCAATTTTTACCTGATGCTGCTTAACGGCGGGTTAGACCTTGCCTTTAGCGTTATATACCTTGCCATACTGCAGTTTTTTTACAGCCACGCCGTTTTACACTGGCAACATGCGGTGGTTTACTGGTTGCTGCTGTTGCTGGCCGAAGATTTTATGTATTACTGGCTGCACCGGTTTGACCATGAAATACGCTTTTTTTGGGCCATACATGTTACCCACCACAGCTCGGAGCGGTTTAATTTTACCACCGGCTTCCGCTCGTCGGTGTTTCAGCCGCTGTACCGTTTCTTTTATTTTATACCGCTGGCACTGGCCGGTTTTAAACCGGTTGATATTGCCTTTATATATTCCGCCACCCAAATATGGGGCATATTTGTACATACCGAACTGATACGCAAAATGGGCTGGCTGGAGTATTTTTTGGTTACCCCAAGCCACCACAGGGTTCACCACGGTAAAAACGACCTGTATATTGACCGTAACATGGGTATGTTTCTTATTATTTGGGATAAAATGTTTGGCACCTTTCAGCCCGAGAGTGAGAAAGTGGTGTATGGTGTTACCAAACCGCCCGCCTCGGCCAACCCCGCTGAAGTGGTTTTTCATGACTTTAAAAACACGGACAGGGATGTTAAGCAGGCACCCGGCTTTTATGCAAAGCTGATGTATGTTTTTGGCCCGCCCGGCTGGAAGCACGATGCGGAAACAAGTGCGGTGCAGCACCCGGCCGATATTGTTTAAACTTCCCTTTTCCAAATCAGAACATAAATTTTTAGTCTTTTAATCAATTTTTGTATTCCGGTTGTTTGCCTTTTATAAATGCGCTTGGCACAGCTTTTCCACAGGTGATTAAAGTCTGTAAAATATCCTGTTGATAGTTAGTACCTTTGCGCCTTATTTTTAAAGTGGTCAACCTAATACATTATGAATCTATTTGACGAACAGGCGGCTGAGTTTGAGAGACGGCATATCGGTCCCAACGAAGAGGATACTAAAAAGATGCTGGAAACCATTGGTGTAGCATCGGTAGAAGAGCTGATTAGCAAAACCGTACCAGCGGGTATAAGGCTGCAGGCACCCCTGCAGTTACCCGAAGCGGTTAGCGAACAGGAGTACCTGGCCAGCCTTAAAGAGGTGGCAGCAAAAAACAAAGTATTTAAAACGTACATTGGGCAAGGCTATTACAATACCATTACGCCCAGCGTAATACTAAGAAACCTATTTGAAAACCCGGGGTGGTACACCCAGTACACCCCTTACCAGGCTGAAATATCGCAGGGCCGTTTGGAAAGCCTGCTGAATTTTCAAACCGTGGTTACCGACCTTACCGGGCTGGAAATTGCCAACGCCTCCCTGCTGGACGAAGCTACCGCAGCCGCAGAAGCGATGGCCATGCTTTTTCACCATGTAAATAAAACAGACAAGGCCGATAAGAATAAATTTTTTGTTGACAACAACGTTTTTGCCCAAACAAAGGATGTACTGGCCACCCGCGCCGAACCTATTGGGGTACAACTGGTGTTTGGCAACTATTACTCCGAAAGGCTTGATAACACCTACTTTGGCGCCCTGGTACAATACCCTAACAGCAACGGCTCCATTCAAAACTACCGCGCATTTATTGATGAAGTGCACAGTTTTGGCGGCTATGTAGTAATGGCTACCGACCTGCTGGCATTAACCCTGCTTACCCCACCCGGCGAGCTTGGCGCAGACGTTGCCGTAGGCACCGCACAGCGTTTTGGCGTACCATTGGGCTATGGCGGGCCCCATGCAGCATTTTTTGCAACTAAGGAGGAGTTTAAACGCAACCTGCCAGGCCGTATTATTGGCATAAGTATAGACAGCCAGGGCAACCGCGCCCTGCGTATGGCCCTGCAAACACGCGAGCAGCACATTAAACGCGAGAAAGCAACCAGCAATATTTGCACCGCACAAGCACTTTTGGCCAATATGGCTGCCATGTATGCCGTTTACCACGGGCCTGCCGGGCTTAAAAAAATTGCTGAGCGCGTGGCATTGCTTACCCAAACCCTTAGCGAGGCACTGGCCGAACTGGGTTACGAAAATGCCAACCCGTATTATTTTGATACGGTAAGTATTAAAGCCAGTGCTGCGGTGATAAAACCGATTGCAGAAAAAAACAATGTAAACTTTTACTACGCCAACAACGGGCAAATAAACATATCGCTTGACGAAACCACCACCCAGAAAGACGTGCTGGATATTGTGTACGTTTTTGCGGAGGCCCAGGGGCTGGATGAAGCCACCATTGGTTTTGACAGCGAAGACTACCAGTTAACAGGCCTGCCACCTTTTGCGCTGCGCAAAACGCCGTACCTGTTACACAGTGTGTTTAACACGCACCACAGCGAAAGCCAGATGATGCGTTATTTAAATCACCTGGAAAACAACGACCTCTCCCTTAACACCAGCATGCTAAGACTTGGCAGTTGTACCATGAAGCTTAACGCTGCCACCGACATG